>JAHHRS010000002.1 GCA_020025675.1 Oscillospiraceae bacterium | reverse complement strand
TTTTTTCGGAAAGGGTTTTATTTACCCATATTCATCTGGGCCGCAACCTCAGCTGCAAAGTCCTCTTCCTTCTTCTCGATACCCTCGCCCTTCATGAAGCGAACAGCGTCAACAAATTTGACGGAACCGCCCAGAGCCTTTGCGGCAGAGGCGATGTACTGCTCAACGGTCATGGAGCTGTCCTTAACAAAGACCTGCTGAAGCAGGCAGTTCTCTTCGTAGAACTTGTTCATCTTGCCCATGACGATCTTCTCCTTAACCTGCTGGGGCTTGGAGGCCATTTTGGGGTCCTGATCCATAAGGGCAAGAGCGATCTTCTTCTCCTCTTCCTTTACTTCCTCAGTGACCTGGCTCTTATCCCAGAAGCGGGGAGACAGAGCTGCAATCTGCATAGCGATGTCCTTACCAATCTCGGTGGCGTCGATGCCGCCCTCTACTTCCAGGTTAACCAGAACACCGATCTTGCCGCCGGCATGAACATAAGCAATGCTGGTGTTCTTGTCAAAGCGGACGAAACGGCGGATCTGGAGGTTTTCACCGATGGACATAACCTTCTCAGGCATGGTCTCGGCAACGGTCAGATCGGAACCGAAGTACTTGCAGTTCATGAGCTCCTCAACGTTTGCGGGGTTCTCGGAAATGATGGTCTTGCAGATATCCTCAACGAAAGCAACGAACAGCTCGCTCTTTGCGCAGAAGTCGGTCTCGCAGTTAACTTCAACCAGAGCACCAACACCGCACTTGGAGCAAACGTGTGCATAAGCCATACCTTCAGCAGCTATACGGCCGGCCTTCTTTGCAGCCTTGGCAAGGCCCTTCTCGCGGAGCCATTCAACTGCCTTATCCATATCTCCGTCGGTCTCTGCAAGAGCCTTCTTGCAGTCCATCATGCCAACATTGGTCATATCGCGGAGAGTCTTAACATCTTTAGCGGTAAAAGCCATTTTAATTTCCTCCTATTGTAATAAGGTAATGATTTCAAAACAAGGGGCGCGCTGTGCACGCCCCTGTCATCTTGCAGGATTATTCTTCCTCAGCGACTTCAGTCTCTGCGGAAACTTCTTCCTCAGCGTCAACGCCCTGACGGCCTTCCTGAACTGCATTTGCCATGGTGGCGGAGATCAGGCGGATAGCACGGATAGCGTCGTCGTTTGCGGGAATAACGTAATCGACCTCATCGGGGTCACAGTTGGTGTCAACGATAGCGACAATGGGAATGTGGAGCTTGCGAGCCTCAGCAATAGCATTGTGCTCCTTGCGGGGGTCAACAACAAAGAGAGCGCCGGGGAGCTTCTTCATATCCTTGACACCGCCAAGGTACTTCTCAAGCTTCTCCATCTCGCCCAGATGCTTCATAACTTCCTTCTTGGGCAGCATATCAAAGGTGCCGTCTTCCTGCATCTTCTTGAGCTGAGCAAGGCGGTCGATACGGGTACGCATGGTCTTGAAGTTGGTGAGCATACCGCCCAGCCAACGGGCATTAACATAGTACTGGCCAACACGGGAAGCTTCCTCACGAACAGCGTCGGTAGCCTGCTTCTTGGTGCCTACGAAGAGAATAGACTGGCCGTTTGCGGCAAGCTCTCTTACGAAGTCATAAGCCTCTTCCAGCTTCTTGACGGTCTTCTGCAGGTCGATGATATAAATACCGTTACGCTCACAGTAAATGTACTCGGCCATTTTAGGGTTCCAGCGGCGGGTCTGGTGTCCGAAGTGGACGCCTGCTTCCAGCAGCTGCTTCATAGATACTACTGACATTTGATTTCCTCCAAAATTTTGTTATTTTCCTCCGGAAACTTCATCCTCTCCCTCAAGCTCAGGCCGTCTTTGCCATAAGCCACATGAAGAAAAGTCCGTCCCCGTGTGAAATGCTAAAATATGATACCAGAAAAGCAAATAAATTGCAAGTACCTTTTGCATTTTTCTTTGATTTTTCAGTGCTTTTTCTGTAAAGTCTATTTAAATATTTTAAACCCTTTTTTATGATTAATTCATCTTCTTGACAAGGTCTTTGTCTGGCGGTAAAATTTTTAAAAAAGTTATTAAGGATGAAGTATATATGATAAAGAATATTGTTTTTGATATGGGAAGAGTGCTTATTGATTTCAGGCCCAAAGACATTATGGAGCGTTTCGGAGTTCCCTCGGAAGACAGACAGCTTATTTTAAACGAGCTTTTTCTGTCTCTGGAATGGGTGAGAATGGACAGAGGCGTAATCAGCGACCAAGAAGCTTGCGAAAATATGTGCAGAAATGTGCCGGAGCATCTCCATGAATATGTACGGCAGATAGTTTTTAACTGGGACAAGCCCTTAGCCCCGATTTCCGGCATGGCAGAGCTTGTGCAGGAACTAAAGGATATGGGCTATAACATTTATCTGCTATCCAACGCCAGCCGCCGTCAGCATGAATACTGGCACAGAATTCCCGGCAGCGAATACTTTGACGGCACCTTCATTTCTGCTGACCACGGCCTTTTAAAGCCCCACTATGACATATACAATAAATTCTTTGAGGAATTTTCATTAAAACCCCATGAGTGTCTTTTTATAGACGACTCCCCTGCAAATATTGAGGGTGCTCTTTGCTGCGGCATGCAAGGAATAGTTTTCCACAATGACATTGAAGATTTGCGTAAAAAACTTATAGATACAGGCATAAAAGTTAATGCTTAAAACTAAAACGGAGCGGAATATTTTTCCCGCTCCGTTCTTCATATTCAGTTTATGCCAAGTTACCGGTGGCATACATGGCAGCAGTGAGAGCCACAACAGGGGCTGTCTCACAGCGGAGTATCCGCTCGCCCATAGAGCAGATGTGAAGGCCGGTAATTTTTGCAAGCTTTGCCTCAAATTCCTCAAAACCGCCCTCAGGACCTGTCATAAGAGCTATGCTCTTAACATCTTTGCTGCTGTCCAGCACATCGCTGAGAGCTTCCCGCTCACCTGTCTCATAGAGGAATATACCCAAGTCCTTTTTTATTGCCACATCCAGCGCTCCCGCAAAATCGCCTGCCCAGCCTACCTGAGGAATAATTCCCCTTCCCGACTGCTTTGCGGCCTCCTCAGAAATTCTCTGCCAGCGCTCCATTTTTTTCTCCATATTCTGAGGCTTTGCAACACAGCGGCCGGACTGGAAAAACAGAATTTCCTCTGCTCCGGCTTCAACAGATTTTTGAATTATATAATCTGTCTTATCCCCTTTGGGAAGACCGCAGAGAACAGTCACCTTAACAGTAGGCTCAGCAGGGCATTTTACAACCTCAATAACCTCTGCCTCCACCTGCTCTTTATCGGACTTTACAAGACGGCACTTGTAGTCTGTACCTTTGCCGTCACATATTATCATATCCTCACCGGGGCGGAGTCTCAAAACCCGTACATGTTCTGCGTCTCTGCCTTTCATGATTGCCATGCCGCCCAAAATATTGGTACCTGCCATAAAAAATCTTGCCATATATTACACATCCTGTAAAATCTCATTATTATGTTTTTATTATCTCACATCTTTAACCTATTTGCAATAGCGGGCATAGAATGTGGAGAGCTAAACTAGGTTTGGAGTTGGAGAAAATGGATGAAAACGTGCTTAAAAATCTCAGAAATTTTGAGGCTGTATGGCGGCGTGTAAGCGGCGAAAAGCAAGGCAGAAAAGCTGCGGAAAAGGCAGGCGTAAAACTTAAACCCGAAAAGTGCCCTCGAAACTGCAATAGGCGCTTTGCCCCATTCAACTAATCGTGTCATAAAATGCGGACAGCTCTTGACCTGTCCGCATTTTCTTTTTATAATGGGCATATTATTGAAATGGCAAGGAGAGTATTGACTATGCCTACTACTTGGAACCGGTCCCCAGAGGAATTTCATAAAATTTATATAGCAAATACCGATGCTTTTTACCGCATCGGAAATAAGGCACTGGCAAAAGAGCTGGACGAATTTGTAAGTCACTGTGCCCTGTCCCTGTGGAGCAAGTCGGGCAGTATTACCCAGCGTCATGCTGATATGGCAAACCAGATCTTCTCCAGAAATCAGCCTCAGCCTCACTGGCTTCTGTGGAATCTGACCCATGCAGTATGTGAGCAGGATATTTTCCTTCCCCCCGCATTTTTCTGGAATTTAGCAGAAAGTGACAGTAAAAGAGGTTCTCAGACTTCCCGTACTTTTATAAGAATGTTAACCAATATTCTGCTGTATCTTGCCGCCACAGATGATGATGTAAGCTATGCAGAGGCTGAATTTATAACCGAATGTACGGATAAGCTCAGCGCTATCTGCGATGCAGCAGGCGTAATGAAGAGCAGGGACGGTCTTAATGCCATGGACTTTGTCACAAATGTAGAACCATCTTTTACGGAAAAACATTCGCCCGCCGTTCAGACTTCCGGCGGTGAGGAAAAAGCTGCCGACAGCGGGAAAAACGATGAACCTCAGCTAAGCTTTGAAGAGCTTATGGAACAGCTTAACTCCCTTGTAGGTCTGGAAGATGTTAAAAAGGACATTAAAAACCTTGTAAACCTGATGAAGGTTAGAAAACTCAGGCAGGAAAATGAGCTTCCCGTTCCCCCTATGTCACTCCACATGGTGTTTCTGGGTAACCCCGGCACAGGCAAAACAACTGTGGCAAGGCTTATAAGCAGTCTTTACGCCTCCATTGGTGTTTTGAGCAAAGGACAGCTTATAGAGGTTGACCGTTCAGGCCTTGTGGCAGGCTATGTAGGCCAAACCGCCCTTAAGACTCAGGATGTTATAAAATCCGCTATCGGCGGAGTTCTGTTCATAGATGAAGCCTACTCCCTATCTTCCGGCGGCGAAAACGACTTCGGCAGAGAGGCCATTGAGACTATATTAAAGGCTATGGAGGACAACCGTGACGACCTTGTGGTTATCGTTGCGGGCTACACAGGGCCTATGGAGAAGTTTTTAAGCTCCAACCCCGGTCTCCAGTCCCGTTTCAACAAATACTTTAACTTCCCCGACTACAAAGGCGGCGAGCTTATGGAAATTTTCCGTATGCGCTGCCAAAAGAACAGCTACGAATTGACGGAAGAGGCGGAAAAGGCCGCCGCAGACATGTTTAATGAGCTTTATGAAAACAGAGACGAAAACTTCGGAAACGGCAGAGACGTGCGTAACATCTTTGAAGATATGATTGTGCGCCAGTCCAACCGTGTGGCGTTAATGGATAAGCCCAGTAAAGAGGATCTTATTGCAGTTTTGCCAGAGGATCTTGAAGAGCCGTCGGAAAATTCAACGGAGGAATAAGCAGTTCGCCTTAAAATCACATAAAAGCAGCGGAACACATTGAAATGGTGTGCTCCGCTTTGCATTTTTTTATTTTGCTCTCTTTACCGTATAGCTCAGGCAGTTGCCCGCCTTATCGCTTTTAAGGTCTTCAAAATACCAGAAGTAGATTTTTCTGCCGTACACATCCTGCTCGATAATTCCGTCCGGCTTTTGTCCCTCAACTTCAAGGGTATAAATATTCTCATTATGAGAATATCCGCAAACAAAACGTGTATCGGGATAGGTAGGGTTCAAATCCTGCATTGCATCACTTAAAGCCAGATCGGAACCAATATCCTTTTCAAAATGAATGATAAACTTACTTTCCGGTCGTGCTGTCACATACTGAGAATTGATAAAAGCATATCTGGTATTTCCGTCAAAGTCTTTTTTCCTGCACTTTGCCAGCACGAAGCCCTGCTTTGAATTGTCCTCATTTTCCGCCCGATAATAAACCGTCACATAGTCCTCGCCTTCCCAAGTGTGCAGGACCTGGGAAACATGGTTTAACATATCGGCATCCACGTGTTGCTCCTCATCAGCTTCAGCCAGAGTTTTGTCATGCAGGATGGCTTCCTCCACAGTGTCATAATACATTGAATCTGTGATAATGCTTTCATCAGGCATACCCCAAGGCGGGAACAGAGGCTTATATTCCGCTATTGCCTCAGGCGTATATGTATAAAATTCGCTGTCCCCATCCTCGGAGGGTCCCACAATACAGCCCAAAATAACTAAGACCGCAAAAACAGCAACCAAAACAGCAACGGTTATTCCTAAGATTTTTAAAAACTTTTTCATATGTTTTATGTGCTTCTTTCGTCCGTATTTTTGAAATTCACGATTTAACCGCCGGATACCGGATTTCTTTTCCCTCTTTTTCCATTCTCTTTATAAAGTTTGAGTAGTGATCGGTCATGGCATCTATGAAAAAGGCTTTTCTTCTACGTCCTTCCACATAAACATTCATGCCTCCCCTTTTCACCCTGCAATAGGAAATGTTTGAAATTTTCCAGTGCCGTTTAAAAATAAACGCCTTAATAACCGTTACATCATCCCCGTCAACCACAATGTCCCACACGCCTTTGACGGGAGCCAGCATTCCCCAGAAGGTAATCCCCAGCCAAAGAACCGTCATAGGAACAAAAATCATCATAAAGCGTCCGTCGTCAAGGCGCTCAGGTTCTGACAGGAGTATAAAGACAATGAAAGCTATCCACATTGCAACTCCCATTGCGCATATATATGCCACATCCATTATGGTTCTCGCTGTAAATTTATTCAGGGAGCGGGTTGTGGTACGATTTTTTTTCGCCAGTACATCCAGCACTCCTGCTACCAAATATGAGGTAATTAATAAACCTAAGAATTTCATATAAGCTTCTCCTTATTCATTTTCCGTCCGTGTATAAGGTACATACTTTTTTGTACCGGCAAGGTCAGCTGTCTTTATTTACAGCCCTGTCAGCCAGTCTTTTATCGCCCCATGGGGTTTTCAGCAAGGTGTCATTTCCTATAATACCCGCTCTGACAATTTCCACAGGCTTTTCCAGTTCCGAAACTTTAGTATCGCCGATATATGACATTCTCTCAAATTCCTCAAAGGTTCTGTATACATTATCCTGAAAAATAAATATTATATTTTCCTTTCTCTCCTCCGCATCAGGCGGATGAACGCAGGAGCCCATAAGGTAATGCTGATTATCGCAGATAAATTCAATAAGGGTAAAGGCTGAGTCATCGTCGTAATCAGACTTTATTATTTGGAAAACATCTTTTGTTCTGATTAACAACGGTTTTTTCTCTTTTTTCTTAAATCCAAACATGATAAACCTCCGCCAAGTTCATTTCGTGCAGGCAGCATAAAGCTTGTATATAAGCATAGGCACGGAGCAGACTGCACCGATCGTTACATAAATCGGCAAAGTCAGAATGGCTATAACAATTTTGGGAGCTGTGGACCTAAGCCATTTATCTGCAAAGTGGCGAAAAATTATAGCTCCCGTGGGAAAGCCGGAAAACAAAAGAGCAAAGCCCGTCATGCCTTGAGCAAAGCTTAAAGGTTCAGGCACCTCCATACCCTTCTCCGTAAAAAGGCGGATAATCTCTGGGTCATTGAACTGTGCTATCTGAGCCGATACCGCAATCCGTCCTATCAGAACACCTATAATCATAAACGCAATGATAAATATGATCTGTTTCCATTCTCTTTTCATTTCCCTTATCCTCCTTCACGGTGTTTCGCTGTTTTGTTTTAAAAGCTGGGAAAGGTCTGTTCCCTCCGGCAGATGCAGGCGCACCGTGCGGATTCCAAGGAAGTTTTCCTTTTGGCAAACCACAAATTCAACTCCTGCATTTTCCAGATTAAACACTTCCTCAGTCACATTCAGCTCCATTTCTTTCCCGTCATCCAGTAAAACCGTCAGTGTTTTACCTGCACTGCTGTCATTAGACTTGAATTCATTCCGCTGGACCACAACCGCAGGGTAATGCTCCGCAGGCCTGGAAATTGCCAGATTCAGACCGTATGTAACAGTAAAAGCAACAAGAAGCAGGCTCAATATAATTACCCCAAACCCATCTTCGCTGCGCAGACGTTTAGGGGTGCGCATATAAAACAGCGCAATAAGCACTGCCGCAACCACTATCATAAAAAGTATAAAACGTCCGCTATCTGCAACCTGCATAATTGCCGATGCCCAGAAATAATATACAACGGCTGTAACGAACATAGAAATTAAGCCTTCCAGTGATACAGGAAATTTCACATGCATTGCCTTCCACTCTTCTGTTGCGCCTTCCGGATAATCAGGTGTGAGCACAGGAGCAAAGATAAGGTAATACAAAACCATAGGCAGCGGAGAAAAGCACGCCAGATAAATTTCGTATGTCACTTTAATATCCGTGAGAATATACAGCATTATGGGCAGGATTCCACCTGCGGCAAGGAGCAGCATAACCAATACAAGACCCGCACGAATGGCCTTAAGATGATTGTGCATAGGTGTGCGGTCTTCCTCATTCCATGACAGAACCTCTTGATTTTCGCTGTTCAAAACCTGCTTTTCAAAGGTTTTGGTGGTATTAACAGGGAATTGCTGCTGATCTATCCAATCAATAGCGCTGTATACGCCCAGCATATTGTTATCTATGGAAAAAAGCTTCTTTCCGGCCTGATTCAGGAATTTAATGGATCCTGATGCGGTGATTTTTACCGATGAAATCTGAGCGCACTCAATCTGACGCTTTCTTCCGAAACTGCTTACATATGTAACAGAGGAAGAGTAAATGTATAAAGCACGGTTTCTCCGTGCAAGGCACATCCATGCCCCAAGCACTACAAAGGACAGGCCCATCAAGCTAAGTACAATTAAGATCCACAGCGTCACAGGCCCTTCCGAAGAAACAGCAAGAGCTGAAAAAACAAGAAAAATGCCCAAAATTTCCACTATAATGCCCAGAACCTGTACCAGTTTTCTCTCGCAAACCACAATTTTCGGAGTGCTAACGCTTTCAGTTTCCGGCTCACGGCAATAGATGAGAGCAGCGCCCATAAGAGCTACTGCCAGAAGCGTCACAGCATTTATGACCGACACTGTCTGGCTGGGACTTTCGATTGCAAAAAACCACGAACCGCCGAAAAGCAAACAAAAGGCCAGCAGCACAATACCGCAGACTATGCAGGTTTTCTTTCCGCCACGCTCGGGTGTTTCCTGCTGCAAATTAAAAGCTTCATCCTCAGCTAAATTGTAATCCTCTTTCATTTTCTGCACCAGCTCTTCATCAAGCAGAGAACCGCCGCATTGAGGACAGGTGGGAACGGCTTTAGCCCACGGCAAAAGCTTCTTTGAATTCATCGGCAGCCTTGCGCCGCAGTGCGGGCACACCCAGTCACGCTTAAAAACATTTCCGCAAACAATCCGCATGGGAATCAGAGTCAGTAAGGGTAGAACCCACAAAACAAGAATAAACGGGTCCGGAAGTTCTAACAGGCTGTATAACAGCAGAGAAAGCGGCAGCACCGCAGCCGCTATACATAAAATCAGACGCATTTTTTTAGTTGCGGTTTTATTGGCTTTTAGATAAACGGAATTGCAGTTTTCTTCATCCTCCTGCATAAAAATGATAAACTCTTCTATTGCCCCATAAAGCTCATCGCTGTTTTTAATATCCGCTTCATCAATCATTTCTCCCAAAATGAAAGTAGTGACGTGAAAACCGTTTACCTCAATTCTGCCAAGCGGCAGATTTACCTCCAGACTGTCACCGTTCTGAACGCTCTCATACTGGGGGTAATTTGTTTTCAGTCTCTGAGCTGTTTCCCTTAAATTTCTAATTTTTGTACTCATATGCCTACTCCTTTGCTCCATTCAAGTATGAAGCAAAACTCATGATTATTTTTTCCGTCAAATCAGATTTGCTGAAAGAAGTATACCATGTGCTGCCTGAAATTTACAGCTTTTTTTCAGCATTATTGCCTAATTTGACAAATTTTGCAGGCAGGGTAAAAAGCAAAAACAGCCACAGGCTTTTACAAGCTCTATGACTGTTTTTCATTACTTTTTTATAAATATTCTGTTTAATTCTGAGGTCCTATTCCTCGTTATTTTCTTCACCTTTGCCGTCCTCTTCTTTATCGGGGTGAGGAAAGCCTTTAACCATAAGTATTATTCCCAGTATAAGGAATAAATTGGCAAATGTTAGCGCCGTGGGCCCTCCCACCAAATAATATAAGGCCACTGCGGCAATTATAAGAACAAGGCCCAGAAGTTCTGATTTTAATTTCTTCATTTGCAGACACTTTCTTATTTATATTTGAGTCTGGGCTTGTAGAATTCAAAAATAACTGCGTCTCTTCCCTTTTCATTTCTGGGTTCATGGGAGGTCCAGCCCACTTTTATGGCGCCCATCATCTCGGAGAGGCGGACAGTTAAAGGCCGTCTTCCGATTTTATAAGCTATAAAGTTAGGCCTTGCCACAAAGTTCAAAAGCGTATTTGTAAGCAGGAAGCGCTGAATTTTAGGCAGCATATTGTACTCCTCCTGAGGAGCTGCCAGCTGACCTCTCAGCATATCTTTTGCGTGAAATCTGAACCATGCAACTATGAACGGGTTAAAGCTCTCTACGCATACATCTCCCTTATATTCTTCCAGAATAGCATAAGTCTTTTCGCACAGCTCTCGGTTCCGCTTACCGGTTTTAAGCTCTACTATAAGCGGGCCTCTGCCCTTTATCACGTCAAGCACCTCGGTGAAAAGAGGAATGGTGTATTCAGAGCCGCAGAGACGAAGTTCTCTAAGCTCTTCCAGTGTTTTTTCCTCCACTCTGCCATGGACTCCGCACACTCTGTCCAGTGTATCGTCATGGAAAACCACTACATGACCGTCACGACTGAGCTGCACATCCAGCTCTATGCCGTAGCCGTTTTCAGCGGCAAGGCGAAAGGCCTCCAAAGAGTTTTCAGGTACGGATTTATCTCTGGAGTGCAAACCTCTGTGGGCAAAGTTTCGGCCAATAAACGGAGCTTTCTGCCGTCTGGAAGAGCGCCCCGGAGCTATAGCAAACAGCGGCAAAGCCACTACAGCTGCACCTAAAAGTAATGCATTCCTTGTTTTCTTTTCCATTTTAATACCTCCGTTACGGCGAAGTATAATTGCTGTGGGCAATTTCATATTCACATTCTTAAATATATTCCTACATTTATATATTACCACTTTACATATATTCAAGTCAATTTTTAGTTATATATGGCTCTTGTATATTTTATGAATATATTGTAAAATCATATTACATCACAAAAATGGAGGCAAATAAATGAACGAGCTTAAGCTTAACAACAAACGCACTATTCTTGTGGGTCTTGCATTTTTGTCCATCTGTTCCTTTTGGCAGATGTACGATAATATCATTCCCCTTATTTTAACCAACACATTTCATCTGAACGAGACGTTTTCCGGTGCCATAATGGCAGCCGATAACATCCTTGCTCTCTTCCTCCTGCCTATATTCGGCAGCATCTCCGACCGTACTGACACGAAAATAGGCAAACGTATGCCGTTCATTCTCTTCGGTACGGGCTGTGCAATTATTCTTGTAAATATTTTGCCCGTACTGGACAACAGTTTTGCCGCAGAACCGTCTGCCTTCAAACTGGTGTCTTTTGTTATAGTTCTGGGTCTTTTGCTCCTCGCCATGGGGACTTACCGTTCTCCTGCCGTTGCGCTCATGCCGGACCTTACCCCCAAGCCTCTTCGCTCCAAAGGTAATGCCATAATTAACCTCATGGGTGCAGTTGGCGGTCTGCTGTATCTTATTGTTGCAGCTGTCATGTACCCAAACTCCAAGGTTCAGGGGCTTTCCCATGTAAACTACCAGCCGCTTTTTATGGTAGTTGCTTCCATTATGTTTGTATCTATCGGTGCCCTTTTTGTTACTGTAAAAGAGCCTAAAATTGCCGCTGAGAACAAGGCTCTTGAAGCCAAGCACCCTGAATGGGATTTGGCCAAAGATGACGGTTCCGGCAACGAGGTTCTTCCCAAAGATGTTAAGCGCTCCCTTGGATTTCTGCTTGCATCCATTGCTCTGTGGTTTTTCGGCTACAACGGTGTTACCACCTGGTTTACCACATATGTAAGCAAAGTTATGGGCCAGAGTCTGGGCGGTGCCTCCACCTGCCTAATGGTTGCAACTGTGGGTGCCATAGTTTCATACATTCCAATCGGCACTATTGCCTCTAAAATCGGCAGAAAAAAGACCATTCAGTTCGGTGTTATACTGCTGTCTGTTTGCTTTGCTCTTGGCTTTGTACTCACCACTGTTTACAGCAGTATTAATTTTGTGATGTTCTTAGTTTTTGCCCTGGTTGGTCTTGCATGGGCCGCCATTAATGTCAACTCCCTGCCCATGGTTGTTGAGATGTGCAAGGGTTCCGATGTGGGCAAGTTCACCGGCTACTACTATACCGCTTCCATGGCGGCGCAAGTGGTAACTCCTATCTTTGCCGGTACTCTTATGCGTCATATAGGCTACAAGGTGCTCTTCCCCTACGCCGCATTCTTTGTGGCAATGAGCTTTATAACCATGCTTTTTGTAAAGCACGGCGATGCAAAGGTTGAGGCAAAACGGGGGCTTGATGCCTTTGAAGATATGGACGACTAAAAAATAATCATCTCCATAAGGGGCGATATTGGATTTATTTCGTATCGCCCCTATTTTTTATGAAAAATTTGCAACTCTACTGACATTCGGTTGCGCAAAATGCCCTTGTGTCGTAGAATTTTTTTGAGGTGAAAGCAATGTATGAAATCGACAAAAAAGAATTGGGCGCATATATATCGCAGCTGAGAAAAAACAAAGGCTGGACTCAAAAAGATGTAGCAGAAAAGCTGTACATTTCTGATAAAGCCGTAAGCAAGTGGGAAACGGGTGTAAGTATTCCCGATACTGCTCTTCTCATTCCCCTGTCTGAGCTATTCGGAATAAGTACAACAGAACTTTTAACCTGCGGCAAAGCAACAGAAAGTCCAATGGAAGCCCAGCAGGTAGAGGACATAGTGAAAGCCGCCATTTCTCTTTCGGACAAGAAGGCGCAGAGGGTATACAAAGATAAAGGGCCTTTCATTATAATATATCCTATTTCCGTTTTGATTGGCGGAATATTCTTTGCATTAAATTACTTTTGCGGTCCTGTCTCCTGCACACTCCCCACCGCCCTGATTCTCAGCGTAATATTCGGAGCCTATTTCTGTTTATTTGCTGTGAGCAGACTGCCGAAATTTTACGATGAAAACAAAATTCAGGGAATGGCTGACGGAATTCTGCGCATGAATGTTCCCGGACTGTATTTCAACAATTCAAACTGGCCTCACATATTGAATACGGGAAAAATCTGGTCATGCCTTCTGGCAGCAGTTTACCCCCCACTCTGCTTTCTGGCCGGCATCTTCGGGCTTGACTTCTTTTTTAACTATGAGCTTTACATTTTTCTCTTTCTCTGCTTAGGCGGGCTGTTTATTCCCATATATATTGTCGGTAAAAAATACCAGTAAGCATGAAAAAGACGGTTCGGTGCCCTGTGCACCGAACCGTCTTTTTTACTGCTTCTGTTCGGCAAGATAAATGCTTGCCCTGCTCTGTATCATCTGAACCGTTTCCTCAAGCGGTTTCTGGTCTGCAAAATATTTCTGCGATTCTTCCATTATAATATCGCTCACTGCACTCATCTCACCGAACTTTGTGGAAGAGGCAATAACTGCTTTGAGTTTTGCTCCGTCTTCTTCCTTAACATCCATTCCGTACTCTGAAGACATTTCCATATTCATACACTCATCAAAATTTTTCTCCATTACCGGGTAACCGAATCCGCAAAGCTTTTCCTGTATTTCATATGAAAGCAGGATTTTTATATATTCCCATGCGGCATCCTTATTTTCACTGTCTGCCATAATCGAGTAACCGCCAACTGAACTTAACAGATAGTTAATACCACCATCAGAGCTTGGGAAGCCTAAGTATTCGTAATCACCGAAAGTCTCTCTGCTCATTCTCGGTATATTATGTCCGGCATAGCACAAATTAATGGCATACTTTTCATCCTCGCCGTATTCAAAAGGCTCTGTGTTTTTAATAAGTTCAAGCCAGCCCGCAAACTCCTGATCATCAAAAGAGCAGGTACCCTCACTCTTGTTTACAAACCTTACGCTTGCATAATGACACAGATATTCCAAAAGCATTTCTTTGCTGCCGCCAAACAGTTTGCATCCCTCAGGCAGATTTTCTTTCACAGCAAAGAGGCTGTCCATATCCCATTTTTCAAGTCCGTCTGCCAATTCCTTGGGAGCCACTATACTTATGGCCTGAATTGCAGGGTGCATGGCATAAATATGTCCGTCCACCGTCATTGACTCCAGAACTCCGGGGAGGAAATCCTCTTTTTTTATATCCGGGTCTGACTCGATATAAGGCATCAGATCTTCAAACAGATTGCTGCCCACATTTACTCTGGTGAATGCACTTTCTCTGTCGGTAGTGCTGCCTATAAAGAATACATCCGGCCCCTCTCCCGCTATAATTTCCGTGAGGATTTTGTCCGCCTCGTCCTGTTTATACACCTTTTCACGAATTACATATTCACCGTTTTCACGGTTAAACTTAGCAATGGCATCAGATGTGTATATTCCCCCTACTCCTGCACCTGAGGAAACAACCAGCTCTTTTCTGGTTCCTCCTTCGTGGGGATACATTTTATATATACAGGCATTTCTGGGTCCCATACCCCCGTCCAGAAGATATATTTCATTTTCTTCCGTAACATATACGGACTGTGCGCCCATGCTCATAGGTATGCCTATATCATTCCAGTTTAAAATTTCCTCTGTCTCTCCGCTGTCAATATCAATAGATTTTGCGCTGTCTCCGTCTGCCAAAAGAACAGGCCCTTCACTTATATATGAGGAATAATTCGTGTAGGAATTAAACTCGTCTTTGATTGTGCACAGTTTTTTCAGTTCTCCTGTTTCAGGGTCAAATTCCATAAGTGCGTTTTCCTGACCCTCCATACCAAGAACAATTTTTTCCTGAAGCTTTGCTCCGAAGCATACTCCTTCTTCTATCGAAACACCTGCCGTTCCGTCAGTGTTAATCACTTTGGCAGCTCCTGAGGATATACCTATAAGCTTGTCTCCGCTCATCAGCCACTGAGGCTGGAACATTTCGTTCATTCCCTCAAGCTTGTACTCTTCTTTTTTCTCGCCGCTTTCCCTGTCGTATACTCTCAGCACCGAATATTCGCCGTTTTCCTCATCCCAGCCGTTGCAAGGCATATAGATACTGTTTTCATCAGCCAGTAATCCGTTAATTTCAAAAAAGCTTTCTTCAGATACTTGTTCCATCTGGAAATTCAGCTGTGTCCACTGAACATTTTCCATGGGAGATGAAAAAATCAGCTTGTTTCCGTCCTTGTCCTCACCTAACAAATATATAGTGTGCTCAAAATACGTTATGTTCCTAATATATTTTATGTCTTCCGGTTTTTTGATTACATCAGCGGCATAATTAAGCTCAATGACATTATCCGCAGAAAGTTCTTTTTTCTCCGTTTCCTCCATCGGCTCTTCCGGTGGCGGAGCTTCTTCTTTTTCAGGCTCTCCCCCTCCGCATGCCGCAAGTGAAAGACTCATTGCCAGAATAAGTAATAGACTTAAAATAGTTTTAAATTTATTTTTCATAATTTTCCTTCCTTTCTTTAGTCTCTACTGTTAATAACGATAAATACGGAAAAAAGTCACGAATTTTTCCTATTTATATTTCTTATTGATTTAGTTTAAACTACGCTTGTATCACTTCTGCATACTTTTTGTATCGATTTTGTATATTTGCAGAAAAAATATGAATTTTATTTTTATATTTCCAAACTGTGAATTTTCCAAAGCTTCCGGGGTGAAACTATTGACAAAGCCCTGTGCCGGTGGTATATTAGCACTCGACAGTTAAGAGTGCCAACAGTCAAGAAACGAGAGTGCTAAAAAGGATTTGTCAGGTATTGAAAATGGTAATTAGCGAAAGGAAAAAGAAAATACTTGCAGCAGTAGTGGATGAGTACATCCACACAGCAGAGCCTGTTGGCAGTAAAGTAATTGCTCAGAACGCCGGTCTCGGTTGTTCCTCTGCCACCATCAGGAATGAGCTGGCAGAGCTTGTGGCTTTAGGATACTTAGAGCAGCCCCACACCTCTGCGGGACGTGTGCCCACTCCTATGGGCTACCGCATGTATGTAAACGAGCTTATGGAAAAGCAGCGTTTTTCCATTGAGGAAACAGAGGATTTGAACCGCCGTTTAAATCAAAAGCTGCAGGAGCTTGACGACACCATTTCAAATGTGAGTAAGCTTGCCTCCCAGCTTACAGATTATCCCGCTTTGGCTCTTACCGCTCAGCAGGCTCCCACAATAAAGCGTTTTGACCTTATATATGTGGATGCAAACACCTTTATAATAGTTGTTATGCTCAGCGGCAACACTGTTAAGAACAAACTTGTCCATCTGCCTATATCAGTGGATAAGAACATGGTTCAGCGTCTTTCCTCCCTTTTTAATTCCAATTTTACGGGGATTACAGAGGATCAGATAACGCCTTTCTTAATAAACGCCACAGAAAGAGCGTCAGACGATACCATGGGTCTCACCTCAGTAATAGCGGCTTTTGCCATTGAGGTTTTAACCGAGGCCAACACCCCGGAAGCTTCTGTTTCAGGTGCAAACCGGCTTTTGAATCTTCCTGAATACAGGGACCCTGATAAAGCTCACAAGCTTATGAACTATCTTGCAGCATGCGGTGAATGTATTCTGCCTCCCTCCGGCAGTATGGAGGGAAGTGAAGAGGTTCGGGTGCTTATAGGCCCGGAAAATGTGGCGGAAGAGCTTAAAGACTCAAGCGTCGTGCTTGCAAGCTATGACGCAGGAGATAATACCCGGGGACTTATCGGCATAGTGGGGCCAACCAGAATGGATTATTCCGCTGTGGCCGCAAAGCTGAGTTTTCTTGCCGCCGGTCTTTCCCGGAGGCTGGGCGGAGGCGAAGCCCCGCCGGAGGGTATGCACAACAAATTGATAATAAAGGGAGATGAGCCCAATGAGTAAGGATAAAAAAGAAAAGAAAGACACTGCTCCTCAAGCTGAGGAAGAAGTGAAAGAAGAAACTGCCGAAGCTCCTAAAGCTGAGGAAACAGTAAAGGAAGAGACGAAGGTTGAGGAGAAAGTCCCCTCCCCTGATGAGGAGTTGGCTGCGCTCAATGACAAATATTTAAGAATTTGCGCTGAGTACGACAATTTCCGCCGCCGCAGCCAGAAGGAAAAAACAGAGATTTATTCCGATGTTAAGGCAAACGCCGTAAAAGCTTTCCTTCCCGTCTATGACAATCTGGAAAGAGCCATAGCTCAGGAAACAAGCGACGAGGCTTATGCTAAAGGCGTTGAGATGATAATGGCTCAATTTATGAAGACCCTTGACGGTCTGGGCGTAAGCAAAATAAACGATGTAGGCGAAAAGTTCGACCCCAATCTCCACAATGCCGTAATGCATGTTGATGATGAGGAAAAGGGTGAGAACGAAATAGTTGAAGTCTTCCAGAAAGGCTTTATGCTTGGAGAAAAAGTTATACGTTTCTCCATGGTAAAAGTAGCAAACTAAAGCGGAAACGCTTTAATTTATATATAAAACCAGTATACAATACAAATCTCGATATACAGGAGGAAAATTACAATGGGTAAAATAATAGGTATAGATTTAGGTACAACAAACAGCTGTGTGTCCGTTATGGAGGGCGGTGAGACCGTCGTTATCCCTAACGCAGAAGGCGCAAGAACTACTCCTTCCGTAGTTGCTTTTGCAAAGACCGGTGAGCGTATGGTAGGTCAGGTTGCAAAGCGTCAGGCTATCACCAACCCCGACCGCACTATTTCTTCCATTAAGCGTGAAATGGGTACCGACTACAAAGTTACCGTTGACGGTAAGAGCTACACCCCTCAGGAAATTTCCGCAATGATTCTCCAGAAGCTGAAAGCCGATGCAGAGGCATATCTGGGTCAGACTGTTACTGAGGCCGTTATCACCGTTCCCGCTTACTTCACCGATGCTCAGCGTCAGGCAACCAAGGATGCAGGTAAGATTGCAGGTCTTGAAGTTAAGCGTATTATAAACGAGCCTACTGCCGCAGCTCTTGCTTACGGTCTGGATAAGGAAAACGACCAGAAGATCATGGTTTACGACCTTGGCGGCGGTACCTTCGATGTTTCCGTTCTGGAAATCGGTGACGGTGTTATAGACGTTCTGGCTACTGCCGGTAACAACCGTCTGGGCGGCGATGACTTTGATGAATGCATCACCAAGTACCTTGTTGAAGAGTTCAAGAAGGCTGAGGGTGTTGACCTGAGCACTGATAAAGTTGCAATGCAGAGACTCCGTGAGGCTGCTGAGAAGGCAAAGGTGGAGCTGTCCGGTGTTACCACCTCCAACATTAACCTGCCTTACATCACCGCTGATGCTACCGGTCCCAAGCACCTTGACATTACTCTTACAAGAGCTAAGTTCAATGAACTCACTCACCACCTTGTAGAAAAGACCATGGGTCCTGTCCGTCAGGCTCTGTCTGACTCCGGTCTCCAGCCCAGCGACATTACAAAGGTTCTGCTGGTGGGCGGTTCCAGCCGTATCCCCGCTGTTCAGGAAATGGTTAAGTCCATCGTTGGCAAGGAAGGCTTCAAGGGCATCAACCCCGATGAATGTGTTGCAATGGGTGCTTCCATTCAGGGCGGTGTTCTCTCCGGTGACGTTGAGGGCATAGTTCTGGTTGATGTTACTCCTCTGTCTCTGGGTATTGAGACCCTCGGCGGCGTTTGCACAAAGCTCATTGAGCGCAACACCTCCATTCCTACCCGCAAGAGTCAGGTATTCTCCACCGCTGCTGATAACCAGACTTCCGTTGAAGTTAACGTTCTTCAGGGTGAGCGTGAGATGGCGGCATACAACAAGAGCCTGGGCCGTTTCAATCTGGACGGCATTGCTCCTGCCCGCCGCGGTGTTCCTCAGATAGAGGTTTCCTTCGATATTGACGCAAACGGTATTGTTAACGTCTCCGCTAAGGATTTGGGTACCGGCAAGGAGCAGCACATCACCATTACCGCTTCCTCCAACATGTCCAAGGAAGACATCGACAAGGCCGTTAAAGAGGCTGAGATGTACGCTGCCGAGGACGCAAAGCGCAAGGAAGAGGTTGACGTCCGCAATCAGGGCGACCAGATGGTTTACCAGACCGAAAAGACTCTTGGAGAAATGGGTGACAAGCTGGATCCTGCCGATAAGTCTGAGGTTGAAGCAAAGCTGGGTGCTTTAAAGACTGCTCTCACCGGAACCGATACTGCCGCTATAAAGAGCGCAACCGAAGAGCTTACTCAGGCTTTCTACAAAGTTTCTGAAAAGATGTATCAGGCTCAGGGCGGTCAGCCCGGTCAGGGTTTTGATCCCTCTCAGGCTCAGGGCGGCCCCAACGGCGGTGCAAACTCCGGAGCTCAGGATTATTACGATGCTGACTACACCGTAGTTGACGACGATAACAACAAGTAATCCCATATCAGTAATTAATCCCCAATCTTTCATATAACTTTCATTAAGGCGAGGATTTTTCCCCGCCTTAATGGCCTGTAGAAAAGAAAGTAGACAGGAGGGCTTTATGGCAGGAAAAAGAGACTATTATGAAGTGCTGGGCGTAGAAAAAGGCGCCACAGCCGATGAAATAAAAAAAGCATACAGAAAAATCACCAAGGCTAATCACCCTGACCTGCACCCCGGTGATAAGGAATGCGAGGAGCGTTTTAAAGAGGCAAATGAAGCCTATGAGGTTCTCTCCGACGATGAAAAGCGGAGGAAATACGACCAGTACGGTCACGCTGCCTTTGATCCCAACGCCGGCTTTGGCGGCGGTGGCGGATTTGACGGTTTCGGCGGCTTTGGCGATTTGGGCGACATTTTCGGAGATATATTCGGTTTCGGCGGCGGACGTTCGTCCAGAAACCCCAATGCGCCCAGACGTGGTGACGATTTGAGAGCAACTGTGAACATAAGCTTCGAGGAGGCAGCTTTCGGCTGTGAAAAGGAAGTTAGCGTAACGCCTATCGAAACCTGTACCGAGTGTAACGGCACAGGCTGCGCCCCCGGCACAACTGCCGAAATCTGCCCTGATTGTAAAGGTTCCGGCACTGTCCGCACTACTCAGCGCACCCCATTCGGAATGGCACAGTCCACCTCACAATGTCCCAAGTGTCACGGCTCAGGTAAGATAATCCATCAGCCCTGCAAGACATGTAAAGGCCTTGGAAAAGTGCGCCGTCAGCGCAAGATAAAAATTAAAGTTCCCGCAGGTATAGACGACGGTCAGACCCTATCCATTTCCGGAAAGGGCAATGCAGGTGTAAACGGCGGTCCTGCCGGCGATTTAAGAGTTACTGTAATAGTCCGCCCCCATTCACAGTTTGAGCGTGACGGAAGCTCGGTTCTTTTAAATCAGGAAATCAGCTACGCTCAGGCCGTTCTGGGTGCCGAAATAGAAGTTCCGACCCTTGACGGGAAGGTTAAGCTTACCATACCGGAGGGCACTCAACCGGGTGCAGTATTCAGACTCCGCGGAAAGGGAATTCCCTACCTACGTGGCGGAGGACGGGGCGACCAGTTCATTTCCGTCAGCATTGCCGTTCCTAAGGGCCTGACTAACTCCCAGAAAGAACATCTTAGAGCCTTTGCAGCCTCTATGGGTGAAAACGATTTGGGCGGAGGAAAAACAGGAATTTTCGGAAAACACAAAAAATAAAGCTTAAAAGACTTCGGAACTTTCCGGAGTCTTTTTTTCTTGTTTTTATCAAAAAATATGTTATTCTGTTTATAGAAATTGCTTAAAAAAGGAGTGAGCCGGTGGAACATCTGATGCGTTTAAATCCCCAGCCTTTTGAAATGATAAAAAGCAGGCAGAAAACTATAGAGCTTCGGCTTTATGACGAGAAACGCCGCAAAATAAAATCGGGAGACATAATTAAATTTATAAATAGTGAAACCGGAAGTTATATAGTCTGCCAAGTTTCAAAACTTCACATTTTCTCCTCCTTTGCAGAGCTGTACAATAATTTGCCCCTTCTTCGATGCGGATACACAGAGGAAGATATAGGCGCGGCTGACGCTAAAGATATGGACGAATACTACACCCCAAATGAACAGAAAAAATACAGCGTTGTTGGTATAGAACTAAATCTGCTGTCATGTTAATCTCTTGTTTAATAAAAAAAAGGAGTACAACATGTGGATTGTATTAGGAACTTCAGCAATAATTACCGCAATATTAAACCTGGTTCTGTTTTTAAAAAATAAAGATGCCAAGTGGTTTCGGCATATTAGTTTATCTTTAACCGCCTTAACACTGTGTGCTTTTTACAGCAATGACGCAAACTGGGTCATACAAGAAAATTGGTCAGCACTTTTGGATGTTGTCCCTACTATGTCCAAGGCCCTATGGGTACTTACCATTGCCTCTATATTGATTAACAGCATTTCTCTTTTCAATAAAAGCCACCGTTAATTTCTGCTTTTAAAGCAGCTTAACTTAAAAAACAAAAAAATGGAACGTATCGGGAATTGATACGTTCCATTTTCGGAATAGACCCCAACTTACTTTATTAATGAGATTCTCTCAAAATTACGTCATTACCTTTAAAACAGGTTCAGGGTGTTTATGAGCCATTTCTGTTTGCAGTGCAGTACAAATAAAGTATGCTTACAATGAAACCGTCTAAAAAGGAACCTGAAAAAAACAACTGTCCTTAGCCGATTTCTGCTAAATCCCAAGTCTTTTCTTGTTTAATCAGTATGCTACGCCCCAGTAAATCATGTGCTTTGCGGGCTTTCCGCATACAGGACATACATCACCCAGATTTTCCTGCTTATATGGTATGCAGCGTGAAGACATTCCTGCCTTCTCTTTCATAGCAAGCTCGCACTCAAGCTCGCCGCACCACATTGTCTTTATGAAGCCGCCGTTGCGCTCCTGAAGCTCCTTTGCCTCTTCCAGAGAGTGGGCAACATAGGTGTGGTCGTCAAGGTTCTTCTTTGCCTTGTTATAAAGTCCCTTCTGTACATCATCCAGAAGCTGGGGAACTCTTTCAACGGCCTCAGCTATCTTAACAGAAGTCTTTTCACGGTTGTCACGGCGTACTGCCATAAATTCTCCGTTTTCAATATCTCTGGGGCCGATTTCAAGTCTGAGAGGAACTCCCTTCATCTCATACTGGGCGCACTTCCAGCCAAGGCTGTTGTCGCTCAGGTCAATCTTTGCTCTTATACCTGCTGCCTTCAGGCTCTCGTATAGAGCGGTTGCAGCCTCTACAACGCCTTCCTTATGCTGTGCAACCGGCACAACTATAACCTGTACCGGAGCTATATGGGGAGGAAGGACAAGGCCGTTATTATCCCCGTGGGTCATAATAATACCGCCGATTATACGGGTAGAAAGCCCCCATGAAGTCTGGAAGGGGTATTTCTGCTTATTGTCCTTATCGGTAAATGTTATATTAAACTCTCTTGCAAAGCCGTCCCCGAAATAGTGGCTGGTGCCGGATTGAAGAGCCTTTTTATCATGCATCATGCACTCTATTGTATATGTGTTTTCAGCGCCTGCGAATTTTTCCTTCTGGGTCTTCACGCCTCTTATAACAGGCATAGCCAGATAGTTTTCGCAAAGGTCGGCATAAACCTCAAGCATGTTGAGAGTTTCTTCTTTTGCCTCTTCAGCTGTTGCATGAAGAGTATGGCCTTCCTGCCACAGGAATTCTCTTCCTCTAAGGAAAGGGCGGGTGGTCTTCTCCCAGCGGAGAACGGAGCACCACTGGTTATATTTTATCGGCAAATCACGCCAGGAGTGAACAATGTGGCTCCAATGCTCGCAAAAAAGGGTCTCCGAAGTGGGACGGATACAAAGCCTTTCGGGGAGCTCCTCGCTGCCGCCCATTGTAACCCATGCACATTCGGGAGCGAAGCCCTCTACATGATCTTTCTCCTTCTGTAAAAGGCTCTCCGGTATAAGCATAGGCATGGAAACGTTCTCGTGTCCGTCACGCTTAAACATTTTATCCAGTATGCCCTGAATATTCTCCCATATGGCGTAACCGTATGGGCGCAAAATATAGCAACCCTTAACACCGGAATAGTCAACAAGTTCAGCCTTGGTGCACACATCTGTGAACCACTGAGCAAAATCAACCTCCATATCGGTTATCTGCTCAACCTTTTTTTCTTTTGCCATAATATTACCTCTCATTTCGCCAGAGCCCTTGCTCCGTCGTATTTTGCGGCATTTTGCCGTAATTCAATATATTATCGTCACTTTCATACCTTGTCAATAGTAAAAGGTCCCATATGTCAACAAATTATCTTGACCTTAGGCCTTCAAAACGCTATAATGCTTGTGATAAGCTGATTTTTTATAATACAATCGGAGGTGACCGATATCAACAAGCAGAAATTTCTGACTGAATTGGGTAAACTTCTTACCTTTATGTATGAGGAGGACAGGCAGCAGGTGCTCTCCATATACAACCAGGTTTTTGAACAGGCGGAAGATGAGCAGGCTGTTCTCTCCGCTTTGGTTTCACCCACCCGACAGGCTGTTATAATTGCAAGATCCTATAACGCTAAAGAACGTAAGCTCCAGATATATTCTCAGTCAAGAGACGAAGACGGATACAATGCAGCATCTGAGCAGGTTCCCGACTTTGTGAGAGCTATTGAGGACGCTGTACCTTTTGAATTTACTCTTGCTCCGGAACCGGTCTCAGAAGATCAGCTCTCACTTTTTGACGATAACTCCGAGCCCCAGAGCGCAGATGAGTCTGAAGAGAGCTATATTATTCCCGAAGAAGAGACCGAATCGGATGAGTCTTCAAGAGAAGATTTTCAGGATGAAACAGCTCAGGAGGAAGTACCTCAGTCCGATGTGCCTCAGGAAGAAGTGCCACAGAATGAAGTAACACTGAACGAAGTACCACAGGATGAAACTTCCCCAGAGGAAACGGAAGAGAATGCCGTCACTGAGGGAAATGCAGAAGAGTCCGAGGAGAAGGTTTGGGATAAGGAAGATAGCTGCACAGCTGAAGAAAAAGAAGAACATTTACAAGAGAAAAAGACAGAAGCTTTTATAAGAGAGTTTGAAATAAAACCCACCCCTGTTGAATCTTCTGCGGATGGAGATGCCCTTGCAGGCACAGAATCTACCGTTTATTACGGAGAAACAGTGTCAAAGCCCCGTATCTTCCTGCTGATACTTTACATTATCTTTGCCGTTCCCATAACGGCGGCCGGAATTGTGCTGCTTCTTGTTCCTACCATACTTTTCCTTGCTTTGGCAATTGCTTTTATATCCGTTGGGTGTGTCCTGCTGGCAGCAACCTTCAGTGGCTTTGCCGTATTTGCGGATATTATGGTAATGCTGGGCGGCGCTCTGATATTCTTTTCACTTGGTCTGCTGTTTTTGTGGATATTTATCTGGTTTATCGGCGGGGCAATGGCCGCTCTCGTCCGGGGTATTCTTGAGCTGGCCCGTAAGTGGTGCTATAAGGAGGTGCCTGCGGTATGAAAAGAGCTTGGAGAATTATCATTTCAATAGCCCTTATTGTACTATTATTGGGCGGTGTGCTTATAGGCGTTGGCTTTCTGACAGGTGCTGATACGAACAGAATTTATTCCGTTCTGGACGGCCGTTATAATCTTACCGAGTGGATAGAGTATATCGGTGAGGTATACCGCATACTTTATTCAGAGGTATTTGCCGGTAGTACAGGCGTATCAATTATTGTATAAAGTGCATAATATTTTTCTGCCGGAAAGGTTTAACGCCTTTTCGGCAGAATTTTTATAAGCTTTTCCACATTTTGATTAATCCCTTGTCATTTAACTGCCGGATTACGGAAAATATCAGCGGGAAGAGCAGCATTCCCCACACGCTCCACACTTTCCATCCCAGATACATTGACGCTAAGGAAGTCAAAGGGTCAAGCCCTATTTCATCCCCCAGCAGTTTTGCCTGGGTACAACTGCGAACTAAATTTACAAGGGCCCAGCATATAATAAGTCCCAAGGCTCTGCCGTATTCTCCGAAAAGCAGACAGTATATGCTCCATGGCACAAGCACTATTCCCGTGCCGAAAACCGGGAGAGCGTCTATAACGGCAGTCACAGCTGCAAGTCCTGCCGGATTTTTTACCCCAAGCAGGAAGAAGGCAATCAGCAATTCAAAAAAACTGATAGCCATAAGTATAAGCTGAGCTCTGAAAAAACCTCCCATGCTGTTTTTCAGCTCACCGGACAGTGCCCTTATTTTGTGTCTCAGGTTCTGGGGAAGCTGCTGCTCAATAAACGCTGTAGTTTTTGGAAAAGAAGCCGATATAAAGTAACTGCCTAAACCGGCTGTAACAGCAAAAAGCAGGGTGCTTGGGCTCTTCTGTGCGGCCTTTCCCAGAAAATCCAATACCCATTGCGATAAAATTGCAGGCAGACCAAACAGCGCCTCGCCCAGTGCTTCCATAACGCTTTTCATATATTGCTCCACAGAGTCGGGAGAAGAGGCAAAAAAGGACAGGATTTTTTCTTCAAGGAACTTTATGTTTTCGCTGACAGCCTTCATTAGTTCAGGGGCTTTTTTTGCAAAATCCGTGGCGGTAGATACACCTTTTGAGACCGCAGCGAACAAAAGCCATAGTATAAGCCCCAAAACCCCTATTGTCAGCACACCGGAAGCAAAGCTCCTCTTTATGCCTTTACGGCTCATGGCCTTTACCGCCGGTTCCATTATGGCCGCCAGGGCAAATGCCAGAATGAACGGTGCTGTCCATGGCAGAATAAATTTGATACAAAGCCATATTCCTGCCGCCACTGCTGCACCACGCAGAAGAAGAGACAAATATTTTTCCCGTTTTTCGCCCAACATTTCCACCTCCGGCCCAAAGCTTTCTAAAATACTTTGTACCCGCTTTTATCCTCTCTTATTCATCCCTCACCCCATGGGGATGTAATGTATATAATGTAGTAGCCGCGCTCAGCGGCATTGGAGGAAAAGCAATGCTAATCGTTACGAAATTCGGGGGTAGCTCTCTTGCCGACCCGGATAGACTTTTCCGGGCTGCGGGAATAATTTCAGACACCCGGCAAAGGGAGCAGAATGTTTTGGCGGTTGTTTCCGCCGTAGGTGATACCACAGATGAGCTGCGGGAAATGGCTCTTGAAATCAGTTCCAAGCCCTCACGTCGGGAACAGGATGCGCTGCTTTCAAGCGGTGAGCAGCAATCAGCAGCTTTAATGGCCATAGCTCTTGAAGAAATGGGGCAAAAAGCCGTATCTCTTACCGGCTGGCAGGCCGGAATATTAAGTTCCGGACCTTACGGCAATTCCGATATTGCCTTTATCTTACCTGACAGGATAGAAGAGGCACTCAGCAAAGGGCAAATACCGGTGGTTGCCGGCTTTCAGGCTCTGTCCCCATTCGGTGATATAAGCACGCTGGGGCGGGGAGGCTCGGACACCACAGCGGTTGCCCTTTCGGCTGCGCTGAATGCGGATGAGTGCCGGATTTACACAGATGTGGACGGAATATATACGGCTGACCCCAGACTTTGTCCGGGGGCTCGGCTTTTAAAGGAAATAGATTACAGAGACATGCTGAGTCTGTCACAGGCCGGCTCTCAGGTACTGCACCCCGGAGCCGTAAAACTCGCTATGGCAAACGGGGTTAAGCTGCGGCTCATGTCATCTTTCAAGTCTCTACCCGGCACGGAACTTTGTTTTCTGCCGGATGAACGGAGGCCGACCTTTGCCGGAGTTACCAGAGACGAAGAGAGCAGCACAGTCACTGCCGTCGGCACCGGAGCAGACAGTGACAGCCTTGGAAAGATTATATCCGCCCTTGGAAGCGAGGGGGTGGCGGTGCTTATGGGCAGTGTGGAAAAAAACCGCGTCTCAGTAATGGTCGCCCGGGCGCAGCTTCTCACAGCGCTCAGAATAGCCCATTCCGCTCTGTTTCTTTATTAAAACCAAACGGTATTGCCGAAATCGGCAATACCGTTTTTTTATCATAGCTTCAATTTTCTTTTTTATCTTCTATAATCACTCTGTTGCCGTGAATGGAAAGCCTGTTATCGCAGTAAAGGGACACGGCTTCCGTCAGAAGTTTCCACTCACACTCTTCCATTATCCGGGTTTTAAGGCTTTCCGGAGTGTCATTTGGCAAAACATCTATGGCTTTTTGAGAAATTATATTTCCCACTCTTCCGTCACCGTCGGCAAAATACGCAGTAGCACCGGTTATCTTAATTCCTTTTTCCAGTACCGCCCTGTATATATCCCCTTCCTCATCCTCAAAGGCCGGATACAGCGCCGGATATGTACCTATTATACGGTTTTTATACTGATAAGGAATTACTCCCAGGGGCAGCTCATAGCCTGCAAGGATTACAAGATCTATATCCATATCTTTAAGCTTATTTGCAACCGCCATGCTGTGGCTTGTCATATTGGGAAAAAGCTCCGGGTCAACTACATAAGCCGGAACGCCGGCATTCAGGGCTCTCTTCATTGCGTATGCCCCTCTGTTGGAAGATATGACCGCAACCATTTCAAAATTCGGTATTTCATTAAAATACATGGAGTCTAAAATTGCCTGAAGCTCGGCTCCGTCGCCCGATACAAGGGCTGCCGCTCTTACCATAGTCCAAATACCCCGCTTTCCCTGAACATTTATATCTCTTATTCCCTCTGGCCCTTAAAGGGCTTGTGAATTAGCCGAAATCAAGTTATAATATCTTATTCGTATTTATTTATTATACTGTATTAGACCTTTTCGGTCAAGGTTTGGAGGCAGAACTTATGACGGAAATTTATCTCATTCGACACGCTCAGGCAGAGGGTAATGTTTACCGTATGATGCAGGGACACTGGGACGGAGACGTTACCGATATTGGCATGAGGCAGATAAATGCACTGGCAGAGCGTTTTAAAGACAAAGATGTAGACGCGGTGTACTCAAGTGACCTGCACAGAACCATGCTCACTGCCTCTGCTATTACTAAATATCATCCCCTTAGTATTATTCCGGACCAAAGGCTGAGAGAAATAAACGTAGGCCCTTGGGAAACCAAATTTTTCGGTAATGTTATGCACGATGAGCCTGAACTTGCTCACCAGTTCATATTGGAGCAGGACAAGTGGTATAAAGAGGGCGCAGAAACATATGAGCAGGTAGGTGACAGAGTTTACGCATCTGTCAGGGATATAGCCATGAGACACCCGGGTCAGAAGGTAGCGGTTGTAAGCCACGGCGTATCTATACGCTGCTGTTTATCAAAAATAAGCGGGCTTAGTTTAAACGATGTTGAGAAACTTCCTATATGCAAAAACACCTCCGTTTCAAAGCTCACATGGGAAGATGGAAAATTCGGCATATGTTATTTTAACGATTATTCTCATATTTCCAACCTTGGGGACGAAGCATGGGGCAGCACCAGTGATTTGCGTGATGAGGCAATAAATCCTGCCGAAAATCGGGACTACTATCTCTCCTGCTATGAGGACGCATGGAGAGCCGCCCACAGCAACACTAACGGCTTTAACGGCTCCATATATCTGGAGAGGGCTATTGAACACTATAAGGCGGATTGCGGCTCCGTCTTGTGCATATATGACGGAGACGAGCCTGTGGGTCTTATAGATATGGACACTTGCCGCGGTGCAAAGGAAGGTCGGGGATGGATAAGTCTCATATATCTAAAGCCTGAGTACCGGAATAAAGGCTACGGCATCCAGCTTCTGGCACGTCCCATTTCTAAATACAAATTCATGGGGAGAACCTCTCTAATGCTCCATGTTGCCGAAGATAACAAGCCCGCTCTTGCCTTCTACCGGAAATACGGCTTTAAAACCGTTTCTGTTGAAAACACCGGAACGGGTAAGCTCTTCTTAATGGAACTGGATTTGGGAGGCCGGCACAATGTTTAACAGACCCGCCAGAATAGAAAAGCTTCAGATAGCTCCCGGACGAAGAATTTTGGTCATCTCAGATATTCATGCAAATGTTCCCTATTTTAAAGGCGTTCTTGAAGAAGCTAAATTTTCCTTAAATGACGAGCTTATAATAGACGGAGACTTTCTGGAAAAGGGAAGCGACAGTCTTACAACACTACATATAGTTATGGAGCTGTGCAAAATGGGCAACGTCCATGTGGTGTGCGGCAACTGTGACGACTGGGCCAACGTTTATGACAAGGCCCATAATGACGAGGCAGATGAGCATCTGCTGGGGTATATGCTGAGGAAAAAGTGCGGTCTTCTTTGGGATATGTGTAATCGCTCCGGAATAGACCCATTTGAAATTGAGAGTTTTTCTACCGTAAAAGAAAAGCTTTTCAAAAATTTTAAAGTGGAGTTTGATTTTCTGGGGACTATTCCCCATGCCATTGAGACTGAAAACTTCATATTTGCCCACGCCGGTATGACACCGGGAAAGCCGCTGATAGAACAGCGCGCAGATGAGCTTGACCGCTGTGACAGTCTGCTTACAAGAGGGTGGAGCTTTGATAAATGGCTGATAGTGGGTCACTGGCCTGTAATGCTTTACGGAGAAAATACCGTATGTGCAAATCCCATAATTGACAGAGAAAAGAAAATTATCAGTATAGACGGGGGCTGTGTGTTAAAGGACGACGGTCAGCTCAACTGCCTTATCATTCCCCACAAAGACAGCGAAGATTTCGGCTTTGTGGCCTATGACCCATTCCCTGTTAAAACTGTTTTGTACAGTCAGGAAGGGAGTAAAAGTTCTTATTATATTCGCTGGGGAGACAGTCAGGTGCAGGTCTTGGAGCGTGGTAAAGAGTTTTCACTCTGCCGCCATGTGAGGACAGGCTACGAAATGAAGATACTGACAAAATACCTGTTTACAAATAATGAATTCACCGACTGCAACGACTGCACGGATTATGTACTGCCTCTTCAGGAGGGTGATCAGGTAAGAGTTGTGGAAACCTGCTCCGACCGCTATTTTGTAAAACACAATGGTGTCTCCGGCTGGTACTTCGGAGAGCTTATATGAAAGATTTTTTAATGTCTCCCGCCATGCTTCTTTTGTGCATTTTGATAATAATGAGCCTTATTTTGTTTATAACAATGGGTGTGGACAAAAGGCGGGCAGTTAAAGGGGCATACAGAGTTCCCGAGCGAAAGCTTTTTGCTCTCGCCTTTTTTGGAGGAGCAATAGGAGGCTTGGGGGGAATGTATGCCTTTCACCACAAAACACGGCATACAAAATTTGTAATTTTATTCCCGGTCTTTGCTATTTTGCAGTTGGGAGCACTGGTTTTACTTGTAATAATATAAAAAAAATGACAGGCATTGCGGCCTGTCATTTTTCTTATCCTTCGTCCGTTACGGAATCGGTTCTGAAGAGCAGGGATATGCACCACAAAGCGGCAAGACCTACCAGAGTGTATATAACCCGGCTCACTACTCCCGTCTGGCCTCCGCAGAGAAAAGCTACAATGTCAAAGCGGAAAAGGCCTACGCTGCCCCAGTTTATGCCTCCTATTATGGCAAGAATAAGGGCTATACGGTCAATTATCATAACAATACTACTCCTTTCCTAAGGTGGCCCGAAAATTATGTTTCGTCCATTCGGACAGCCTTGTTTTCCGATATATTTTTTCCTAATATTAAAGAAATTATACCTTCGACAAAAGTAGTGTTCTTTCGCTCTTTACAAAAGCTTTAACTTGTACTATTCTATACTCACAGCTTATCCAATTGGTCTTTCAAAATGAAAGACCCGGCTCATATCTTTATCCCACAACCCTGTTAGCGGACTGAAAAATTTTTCAGTCCGCACTTTTTTTAATGCAGTCGATTTTTATTTTTGTTCTTTTTACACATTTTATTCCTTTCACGCCATACTCTTTTATACGTTTCAAAAACACTTTAACTATTGAATTTTCATGCGAGATGATGTAGAATATTAAACGGTGTCATCTTGGGTACGTTACCCGGGTTGACACCATATTTTGTGGTTTTAGAGGTTGCAAGTCGGTTACAACACAATATGTTGTAATTTGCTCCTTGACAAAATGAATGTTTGCGGATATTATATTGCAAGTGGTAAATAGGACTGGAGGCTTTTTCTTATGCTTATTTCCGGATTGCAAAAGCTAACATTACTGGATTACCCCGGCAAAGTTGCATGTACTGTCTTTACAGGTGGCTGTAACTTCCGCTGTCCCTTCTGTCATAATGCCTCTCTGGTGCTGCCTGAGAGAATGGTTCATGACAGCAGTGAAGAAGCGGTGCTGACATTTTTAAAGAAACGTCAAGGCATTTTGGACGGGGTGGCAATAACCGGCGGAGAGCCGCTTTTACATAAGGATATAGATTTGCTCCTTAAAAAAGTAAAAGATCTTGGTTATAAAGTAAAACTGGATACCAACGGCTCATTCCCCGAAAAGCTTATTGAGCTCTGTAAGGCAGGGCTTGTAGACAGGGTGGCCATGGACATTAAAAACTCCCCTGCTCTTTACGAAAAGACAGTGGGTGTAAAAGTCAATATGGCAGATATAGAGCGCTCAAAGGATTTTCTCCTTTTAGGTACTGTGGATTATGAATTCAGAACCACTGCTGTAAAGGGGCTGCACACCGCCGAGAGTATAAAAGAGGCGGCAAAGTGGATAAAGGGCGCAAAGGAATATTATTTACAGCAGTTCAAAGACTCCGGAGACATTCTCTGCAATAATTGTCTCGGAGCATTTGACGAAAAGGAAATGGAGCTTCTTCGTAATGCGGCATTAGAGTTTGTCCCCGCTGCGGAGCTCCGCGGAGTTTGAAATTTAAAGGAGGATAAAGTATATGTATCAGGTAATAAAGCGCGACGGTAAGCTGGTTGACTTTAACATAAAAAAAATAGCCGCAGCTATAAAGAAAGCGTTCGATGCAACAGACACTCAGTATAACGACAGCGTTATAGATTTTCTCGCTTTGAAGGTCACTGCTGACTTTCAGGATAAAATAAAGGACGGATTTGTTTCCGTTGAAGACATTCAGGACAGCGTGGAGGCAGTTTTGTCCCGCGGCGGCTACGAAGGTGTTGCAAAGTCATACATCCTCTACCGCAAGCAGAGAGAGAAACTTCGCAACATGGGTTCCACTTACCTTGACTACAAAGAGACAGTGGACAAGTACCTTAATGTTTCGGACTGGCGGGTAAAGGAAAATTCCACTGTTACCTACTCAGTAGGCGGTCTCATTCTCTCCAATTCAGGCGCCATTACTGCAAACTACTGGCTTAGTGAGGTATATGACGATGAGATAAGCAACGCTCACAGAAACTGCGACATGCACATCCATGATTTAAGCATGCTCACCGGCTACTGTGCCGGTTGGAGTTTAAAACAGCTCATCACTCAGGGTCTCGGTATTCCGGGAAAGATTAACTCTTCTCCTGCAAGTCACCTGTCCACCCTTTGCAACCAGATGGTAAACTTCCTTGGTATTATGCAGAATGAATGGGCAGGCGCTCAGGCTTTTTCTTCCTTTGATACTTATCTTGCTCCCTTCGTGAAAGTTGATAATCTTAGCTATAAAGAGGTAAAGCAGTGCATTCAGTCATTTGTTTTCGGAGTTAACACCCCCTCTCGCTGGGGAACTCAGGCTCCTTTCTCAAACATCACTCTGGACTGGACTGTTCCCGCAGACCTTAAAGACCTGCCCGCTATTGTAGGCGGTAAAGAGCAGGACTTCACTTACGGCGACTGCAAGAAGGAAATGGATATGGTAAACAAGGCCTTCATCGATGTTATGATTGAGGGCGATGCCAACGGCCGCGGGTTCCAGTACCCCATCCCCACCTACTCCATTACCCGTGACTTTGACTGGTCTCCTACCGAGAACAACAAGCTTCTTTTTGAAATGACCGCAAAATACGGCACCCCCTACTTCTCCAACTATATAAACTCCGATATGGAGCCCTCAGACGTTCGCTCTATGTGCTGCCGTCTGCGCCTTGACCTCCGGGAGCTCAGAAAGAAATCCGGCGGTTACTTCGGCTCCGGTGAAAGCACCGGTTCTATCGGCGTTGTCACTCTCAATATGCCCAGACTTGCATATCTTTCATCCGACGAGGCAGATTTCTACAATCGCCTTGATAAGCTTATGGATATTGCCGCCCGCTCCCTTAAAATAAAGCGTGACGTAATTACAAAGCTTCTCAACGAAGGTCTGTATCCCTACACAAAGTACTATCTGGGAAGCTTTGAGAACCACTTCTCCACTATCGGTTTAGTGGGTATGAACGAGGCCGGTCTCAACGCCAAGTGGATAAGAAAAGATATGACCCACCCAGAGTGTCAGGAATTTACAAAGCAGGTTCTGGATCACATGAGAGAGCGTCTCAGCGACTATCAGGAGCTTTACGGCGACCTCTACAATCTGGAAGCCACCCCTGCCGAGTCCACATCCTACCGTTTGGCAAAGCATGATGTTGAGGCATTCCCCGACATCATTACCTCCGGTGAGCCTGACGGCACTCCCTACTACACTAACTCTTCTCACCTGCCTGTTAACTACACCGAAGATATTTTTGACGCTCTGGACATTCAGGACGATTTGCAGACACGCTATACCTCCGGTACGGTTTTCCACGCCTTCTTAGGCGAAAAACTCCCCAGCTGGGAAGCCGCCGCAAACCTTGTGCGTAAGATAGCCGAAAATTATAAGCTGCCTTACTACACCCTCTCCCCCACCTACTCCGTGTGCAAAAACCACGGCTACCTGACAGGCGAGCAGTTTACCTGCCCCCACTGCGGAGAGAACGCTGAGGTATACAGCCGTATAACCGGCTATTACAGACCTGTACAGAACTGGAACGCAGGAAAGGCTCAGGAATATAAGGATCGCCGTGTATACGACATCGGTGCTTCTCACCTGCGCCACGAAGGCCCTCTCAATGCTGACGCTCCTGCCGCAGCACCTCAGGCAAAGGCAGCAGAAGCTCCCGCTGAGGATAAGGCAATACTTTTTGCCACTCCCACCTGTCCCAACTGCCGTATAGCCTGCTCCTATCTTGATAAGGCGGGCTTTAAGTACGAAAAGCTGATGGCAGAGGAAAATCCCGAGCTTACCGCCTCCTACGGTGTAAAGCAGGCTCCCACTTTGGTTATTACCAAGGGCGGAACATATGAAAAGTATGCAGGAGCAGGTGCTATAAAGCAATACCTTAACAGCATACAGTCAAATTAAAAACTGAAAAGGCCGACAGCAGTCGGCCTTTTTTGAAAGGAAATTAACATGTTCGATGTAGTTATAGTAGGCGGAGGCCCCGCCGGTCTTACCGCCGCCACCTATGTAAGGCGGGCCGGAAAATCCGCACTTGTAATAGAAAAGGACGGCTTTGGGGGGCAGATAGCATGGTCTCCGAGAGTTGAAAACTATCCGGGTTTTGTGTCCGTCAGCGGCGCAGAGCTTGGGGATAAGCTTCTCAATCAGGCCATGGAACAGGGTGCCGATGTTGAGCTTGAAGAGGTTTCGGAAATTATGGGACAGCCCGGACACAGACTTATAAAGTGTCTTTCCGGTGCAGAATTTGAGGCAAAAGCCGTAATAATAGCAGCAGGTGCAAAACCCAGAATGTTGGGGCTTGAAAACGAAGAAGCCCTTGTGGGAAACGGAGTATGTTTCTGTGCCCTGTGCGACGGTATATTCTATAAAGACAAGCCGGTAGCTGTGGCAGGCGGAGGCAATTCTGCACTGCAGGACGCAATGCTTTTAAGTGAAAATTGTTCCAAGGTATATCTTATCCATCGCAGGGATAGCTTCAGGGGTGAATTGAAGCTGGTAGAGGCCCTCAGAAAGAAAGAAAATGTTGAATTTATCCTAAATTCCACTATCACAGCTCTTAACGGCGATTCTGAGCTTCGCTCCCTCCTGCTTAAAACTCCGTCAGGAGAAAGAGAGCTTAATGTAGAGGGACTGTTTGTAGCTATCGGGCACAAACCTGATATTGGCGCTTTCTCTCCTCTCATGGTACTGGATACTGAGGGTTACGCAAATTCAGACGAAAACTGCACCACAATATCTCCTGACATTTTCGTAGCCGGTGACTGCCGCAGGAAAAAAGTTCATCAGCTTACCACTGCCGTTGCCGACGGCACTTCCGCAGCTCTTGCAGCCTGCGAATATATAGACAGTCTTTAGTGTTGCCTATTTAGACAGAAAAAGCAGTAAACCGAAAAGGTTTACTGCTTTTCAGCGTAAAAACGGCGGCCGTTTAATTATCTCTCGTATCCCGCTCTTTCAAGCTCCTTATCTTTTTTCCACAAGTAACTCATGTGCAGCTCCTGTCCGGCCTTTATGCGGCGGAAATTTTCCATATGCTTCAGGAAAATCGGCACTGCCGGGATAGCCAGTATGGCAGCTCCCAGCCATGAGCTTGTTGTAACGCCGTAATATATAGGGAAAATCACTGACATTGAGCTTGTTACTATGGAGACGTAGTTTGTAATAAAGGCAATGCCAAGAGCTATGAAAAACATAAGAAGCAGAACTCTGGGACTGTATCCCAGGCACAGCCCCGCCAGACAGGCAAAGCCTTTTCCCCCTCTGAAATGCAGAAACAGCGGAAACATATGGCCTATAACGCAGAAAACTCCGCCAATGATGCCTGCATATTCCAGTTCAGGGAACAGTCTTGTACATATCCAGAAGGAAAACCACGCTTTAAATATATCGATAACCGCCACAACAAAAAAGGCCGGCTTGCCCGAAATTATAAGCACATTTGAAGCGCCCGCATTTTTAGAGCCGTTTTCCCGCACATCATATCCCTTTATTTTACCTATTACATATGACGGACTTATGTTTCCCAAAAAATAGCCTATAACAATACTTATTAAAACCTGTACCGGTACACTAAAATTCATATCCTTCTCCCGTTTATCTATCTAAAAGCAATTTTATTCCCTTTGCAACTCCGGAGTCGTTATTGTTAGCGGTTATAATGTCTGCGGCAGACTTTACTTCGTCTGATGCGTTTTCCATAGCAATGCCGCAACCGGCGGCTTTCAGCATCTCTATATCGTTTGTTCCGTCCCCAAATGCTGCCGTTTCTTCCCTGCCTATTTTGAGAAGCTCTGCCAGCGCCATAAGTGCCTTGCCTTTTCCGGCATCTATGCTGTTAATTTCAATGTTGTTTTTAACAGAACTTGTAGCTGCCAGCTCAGGAAAAACCGATGAAAAGGTTTTTAACTGTCTCTCTCGCTGTTCCATGTCCTTTTCCATAAAGAACATCTGGAGCTTTTGTACACCTTTTCCGTTTGAAGCAAGAAATTGGTAAAGATCGGGAACCGGCTTTCTGAGCCGTTTTACCATTTCCAGCATATGTGGCTGATCCGGGAAAAATCTTTCCGCAATGCTATACATGCTTTCAGACATATAGCCCTGATTATCCTGATAACAATCATATATTACAGGAAGTGAGTCCATATATCGGATACAGCGCAAGGCAAGTTCAGATGGAATCTCTCCTTTGAAGATAACTTTATCCTCTAAGCTATCGTAAACATAGGCTCCGTTTGTAAGAATATAGTATCTTATAAAGCTTAAATTCTTTAAATATTCCGGGATTGCGGGATAAATACGTCCCGTAGCCGGTACAAGCACCACGCCGTGCTCTGCTGCTTCACGGAGGGCGCCCAGGTTTTCCGCCGTCAGTTCTTTGCTGTCATCAAGCAGGGTCCCGTCCAAATCAAAGGCAATAAGTCTAAATGACAATCTACATTTTCCTCCCTAAACATTTTATTTAATTATCCCCTAAATTACTCATTTTGGCAAGCCCTTTTTATGTTTTATGACCCTTTATATAATTTCTCTATCCGATATTCGTTGACTTTTCTTGCAAATATTCGAAAAAAAATATGATATTTTTTATGACAAATTTGCAATTTGTCGATTTACTCTTGCAAAGTTTAATTAGTTGTAGTATTATAGACACATTATTATATTATATATCAAAACTAAATCGGAGGTAAAAAATGAAGAAGTTTATTGCTATTGTGTCAGCACTCTGCCTTGTCTTTGCACTCTGTGCATGCGGCGGTCAGGACGGTGAAAAGGCTGAGTCTCTTGTATTTACCACCGGCGGAGACACCGGTACATATTATGCTTACGGAAGTGTTCTGTCTCAGTTTGTTTCCTCAAATGCAGGCCTCAACGTTACTGCTGTTGCCGGCAACGGTTCTCAGGCAAATGTGGAAGACCTGAAGTCCGGTGCTGTTCAGCTTGGTTTCTGCCAGTCTGACGTTATGAGTTATGCTTACAACGGTACAAACCTTTTTGCCGAGACCGGTGCTGTTAAGGACTTTTCCGTGGTGGCTGCTCTCTACATGGAGCAGGTGCAGATAGTCACCATGAATAAGGATATTAAGACTGTTGCCGACCTGAAGGGTAAGTCTGTATCCATCGGTGCTCCCGGTTCCGGTGTTTACTTTAATGCTATTGACGTTCTGGGAGCCTACGGTCTCACTGAGAATGACATTAAGCCTGTCTACCAGAGTTTCGGAGACAGTGCCGAAAGCCTTAAGGACGGTAAGATAGACGCTGCATTCATCGTGGCCGGAGCTCCTACAAATGCCATTACCGACCTTTCCACCTCAGGTCAGGTCTACCTTGTGGGTATTGATGATGAGCACGTTGACGCTCTTATAGCCAAGTCTCCCTACTACACCAAAAATACCGTTTCCGCTGAGCTTTACGGTATGCCCGAAGATGTTCAGACCGTAGCTGTGGGTGCTGTTGTCTTGGCAAGAAATGATGTGTCAGAGGACGCTATATACAAATTTGTCTCTACGATATTTGAAAACAGTGCCGATATACAGCATGGTAAGGCTGTGGATCTGAATCTTGAGTTCGCTTCCTCCATCACAGATGTTCCCTATCATCCCGGCGCCGCAAAATACTTTGCTGAGAAGGGTTTTGAAACTTCCGTCAAGTAATAGTGTTGCATTGCAAAGCTACGGCGCTTTTATAATGCCGTAGCTTTTTATATTGTTTGTTACAGAGAAAGGAGCGTAACCCTGGCATGTCAAATAAAGATGAGAAAAAAATTGAAATTCACAATGACAGCTCAGCAAAAGACGTTGAAGAGTTGATGCGTAAATACGACCGTGAATCCAACACCCGTATATGGGAAGGAAAAACCGGTTTAGCAGTACGTCTCATAATGGTTGCTTTTTCCGTGTACTGCATTTTCTCCACTCTTTGGAGCGTTGCGGCGCTGGAAAAACGACTTACGATATTTATGGCCCTTATAATTATTATGGGCTATCTGACTTATCCTGCTTCAAAGCAACACGTCCGTGTAAACCATATCCCGTGGTACGACTTTGTTCTTATGATAGCCGGATCAGGCGCTTTCTTTTTCTACTGTGCCCAGTATGACACACTTGTAAAGGTTCTGACCAGCGCCTCAAAAATGACTCCTTTATACACGGTCATCGGTATAGTGGGAATACTCTGCCTGATGGAGCTGTGCCGCAGATGCGTTGGGTGGCCTATTCTCTGCGTTGCAGGAGCCATACTTATATATACCTTTTCCACAGGTATCGGACTTGAGCGCCTGCTTTACACTCTTTTCTACACTACCGGCGGTGTTCTCTCCACTCCGGTTCAGGTATGTGCCAAGTACATAGTTGTATTTATTATTTTCGGAGCTTTTCTTGAAAGAACGGGAATTGCCGCTTTCTTTATAAATCTGGCCAACTCTCTTGTCGGTTCTTACTCCGGCGGTCCTGCCAAAGTGGCAGTTATTTCCTCCGCACTCTGTGGAATGGTTTCCGGCTCTTCTGTCGGTAACACTGTCACCACCGGTTCCGTAACTATTCCGATGATGAAAAAGACAGGCTACAAACCGGAATTTGCCGGTGCCGTTGAAGCTGCGGCCTCTACCGGCGGTCAAATAATGCCTCCCATTATGGGTGCCGCTGCCTTTCTTATGGCAGAGTACATGAATGTTACCTATGGCTATGTGGCTGTAAGAGCCATTTTACCTGCGGTTTTGTATTTTGCCGGCATATTTATTGCTGTGCATCTTGAAGCCAAGAAGCTGGGTCTAAAGGGTATCAGTCGTTCAGAGCTTCCCAAATTCAGCAAGCTCCTGAGCCGCATTTACCTGCTTCTGCCTCTGGTGGTTCTTGTAGCCCTTGTAACTACGGGAACACGTACAATGCAGTTTTCCGCATCCGTTGCCATTCTTGTTACTATTATTGTCAGTCTTTTCGATAAAGAAAACAGAATAAGCATAAAGAAGATATTAGATGCCCTGGAGGCAGGCGGAAAAGGCACTATTACTGTTGCAGTTGCCTGCTCTATGGCGGGTATAATTGCCGGCTGCATAACCGCCACCGGTCTTGCTTCAAAGCTTATATCCGGGGTTGTGTCAATCAGCTCCCAGATCAGCTTTATAAATCCCACTCTTGTAGCGCTTTTCCTCACCATGATTTGCTGCATAATTTTGGGCATGGGTGTTCCCACCACCGCAAACTACTGCATTATGGCCTCTACCTGTGCTCCTATTCTCATAACAATAGGTGTTCCCAAGGTTGCCGCTCATTTCTTCGTGTTCTACTTCGGCATTGTGGCTGACATCACACCTCCCGTAGCACTGGCAGCTTATGCCGGCTCTGCCATAGCAAAGTCAAACCCCATGAAAACCGGTGTAAACGCTACAAAGCTTGCAATAGGTGCCTTTGTGGTTCCCTATATATTCTGCCTGAACCCCGCCATGCTCTTTATTGACACAACACCTCTCAGCGTAGTGATGATAGTTGTAAGTTCACTTATCGGTATTTTCGGTGTTGCCGCTTCCATGAACGGCTACCTGTACAGAAAAATGCACTGGATCTGCCGAATAGTAATATGTGTTGCCGGTCTTATGATGATGGATCCCACGGTTATAACCGATATTGTGGGCTTCGTTCTTTTTGCTGCCGTTGTTGCAATACAATATTTCGGCGCTAAAAAACAGCCTCTGGCTGCATAATTATAAAAAGTCCACCCTTTTGGGTGGACTTTTTATGCTGAAATATCTTTCTTTATTTGTTTAATGGCGTTTTTTTCAAGTCTTGATACCTGCGCCTGAGATATGCCTATCTCCTTTGCGACCTCCATTTGGGTGCGTCCGTCATAAAATCGAAGGGCTAAAATGTGCTTTTCCCTTCCGCTTAACCTTTGCATGGCCTCCTGAAGTGCGATCTGCTCAAGCCACTGTTCATCGGTATTCTTTGTATCTCCTATCTGGTCCATAACACATACGCTTTCTGCCCCGTCGCTGTATACAGGCTCATAAAGACTTACCGGGTCGCATATAGCTTCCATTGCAAAAACTACGTCCTGTCGCTTTATTCCCAATGTCTTTGCAATAGTCTCTATATCAGGTTCCCGTCCTTCTTTCGCAGTTAATTTTTCCTTTACCTGTAAGACCTTATACGCCGTATCTCTAAGAGACCTTGATACTCTGACTGCACTGTGATCTCTGAGATAGCGGCGGAGCTCACCTGCAATCATCGGCACACCGTAAGTGGAAAACTGTACGTTCTGGTTCAGATCGAAACAGTCTACTGCCTTAATGAGGCCGATAACACCCACCTGAAACAGGTCGTCCATACATTCACCCCTGCCTGAAAACTTCTGCACAACAGACAGAACAAGCCTCAAATTGCCGTAGATAAGCTGGCTTCTGGCCTCACTGTCTCCCTGTCTCGCCTTTTCAAGCAGTTTTCTTGTCTCGCTGCCTTTTAGTACCGGCAGTGTAGCGGTATTTACTCCGCAGATTTCAACCTTAGCTTGCATCGTATCTCTCCAATCGCTGACACTAAAGTAAATCTATTATTTCCCGGCTTTGGAAATTTGATACGGGAGAGAAATAAGGCGCATTTTGAAAAAAAGGCTGAAGGCATTGAAAATACGTGAAAAAATGCTTGACAATACGCAATTATTTTGGTATATTAGTTTGGCGCTCCGAAGACAGCAGGTGGTTTATAGCCGTAATTCCTGCCGAGGACATTAACAATATTTCTTTGTTTTTGTACTCTCATGTCTTTTGGCATGGGGGTTTTCTTTATGAGCGTGATCATTAGTGTGGAGGTGAAATACACACATGCCTAACGCAAAAGTTCTCAGCGAAAAGCAGGCGATAGTCGAGGCTCTCACCGAGCGCATTCAGAAGGCAGGTTCCGGTATTCTGGTTGACTACAAGGGTATTACCGTTGCAGAGGACACCGAACTGCGTACCGAGCTGCGCCGCGATGAAGTAGAGTACTCCGTCGTCAAGAACACCCTGACCAGAAAGGCTCTGGAAAAGCTGGGTATGAGCGAGCTTGACTCTGCTCTCTCCGGCACCACTTCTCTGGCTACTTCAGTCAATGACCCTATTGCTCCTTTCCGCATCCTCAACGATTACAGCAAAAAGCTGGGTGATCGTTTCAACATTAAGGCTGCTTTTATGGACGGAAAAGTCCTGAGCCAGTCTGAAATTGCGGAAATCGCAGAGCTGCCCTCTAAGGATGCTCTGTACGCAAAGGTTCTGGGTACCATGATTGCTCCCATTACCGGTCTGGCTGTTTGCCTTGGTCAGATACTCGAGCAGATGGGCGGCTCCGTCGAAGCCCCCGCAACTGAAGCCGCAGCTGAATAAGCGGCTCTAACAAAGATTATTATGGAGGATATTAAAATGAGTGAAAAAATCACTGCCATGATCGAAGAGATCAAGGCCCTTTCCGTTCTTGAGCTCTCCGAGCTCGTACACGCTCTTGAGGAGACCTTCGGTGTTTCCGCAGCAGCAGTTGCAGCTCCCGCAGCCGGCGGCGCAGTAGCCGCAGCAGTTGAGGAGAAGACCGAGTTTGACGTTGTTATGACCGCATTTGGCGATCAGAAGATCAAGGTCATCAAGGAAGTCCGCGGCATCACCGGTCTTGGTCTGGCTGACGCTAAGGCAATGGTCGAGGCTGTTCCTGCCAAGATCAAGGAAGGCGTTTCCAAGGAAGACGCTGAGGCTATGAAGGCTCAGCTCGAGGCTGTTGGCGCTACCGTCGAAATCAAGTAATTTATTATTACAAGATATAAAAAGAACACTCGTTTCCGAGTGTTCTTTTTTATACCATTTTTATAAAATTGCAGAATCAAGTTCAGCTTAGAATGGGGAATGATGTTAAATGTTTGACTGTGGATTTACAAAAGATAATTACTGGTTTCGGTATCGGGCGGCCGCAATTATAGTCGAAGATAACTGTGTCTTATTGGCCGGAAATGAAAACGCCGACTATTTATACTCTGTGGGCGGGGCAGTTCACATGTGCGAAAGTGCAGAGGATGCTGTCAGGAGAGAAGTTTTCGAGGAAACAGGGGTTCATTATGATATTGACCATTTAGCGGTAATTCACGAGAACTTCTTTAATGAAAACAACGACCGGCAGGAGTGTATCCAATGCCATGAAATCTGTTTTTATTATATGATGAAACCGAGAGGTTCAAAGAAGCTTAACAGCAACAGCTATACTCAGGGTGTTAAAGAGAGCATGCACTGGATTTCAATTGATGATTTGGATAAACTAAGAGCTTTTCCCGGCTTTTTAAGGGATTATCTCAGCAGAGTCCATTCGGGAATAGAACACATAGTATCAGACGAGCGGATTTGACATTTACATTTAATATTTACATCGAAAAATAACGGGGAAGGTTTAATTAACCATCCCCGTTATTTTTAATTCATTTTTTCTCATATGGCAGTCTGTTCACCTTGCAGTAATACTCGCATATCTCCTCTGCAAGCTTCTGTTTCTCTCCGGTGAGCTTTTCTTTTGCTGCCAACAGAATATTTTTTGCAGAATCCTCAGAAATGTATCTGAATCTCAGGCCGCCAAAGCGTTTGGGAATTTCATTTTCTGCCACATAGTCCCAAATATTAGGGCTTTCCTCCGGGCTTAACAGCAGTCGGTATTTTTTATGCGCTTTGATTTCTCCGTTATAACAGCTCTCACCGAAAAAGTCCTCTTTCACCATAAAGAAGCCTCTGAGTTTTCTCTCGCTCTCCGGCTGTCCCTTTTCCAAAACCGTAAGCAGGCATAATGAATTAGGCTTAATTCTGCCGGCTGTTCTGGCCCTTCCCTCTGAAAATCCGCTCATATACTTGCCGGTAAAAGCCCATCCCCTCTGAAAGCTTTCCTGAAGTTCCTCTTCATCCATAGAAAAAACAGTGTGAGAATTGGGAATTATCTTCATACTCCTTATTTTTCTTCTGGTTTCTTCATTTTTGCGAACTTCTTTTTTCTTTTCCTCTATGCGTTTTTCTCTGGCGTCCATTATCTTATTAAATTCGGCAAGACTTTCCTCATCTTCCAATTTTAAAAAGTTCTCAAAGGCATCGGGATATATAAACTTCTTATCCCCCTTTTTAAAATTCACCGTAACCACATTCCCGGAAAGCTCCTCAATGACTCCACTACCGAAGGCCCTGTGCATAACTGTCTGACCGATAAGGCTCTCGCCCGCTGTCCGTAGCTGTTCCATATTATACCTCCTGTTTATTTTTTTAAAGAACCGCATATTGTAAAAAAATGAAGGCACCTTCATAGGGCGCAGAGCTGCGCCATACCAAAGCCCTTCTTTTCGGACGGTTCTTTTACTTATTGTTATATTTATTATAGCACAGAAGGATAAGGAAAGCAAGTCGAATACTCTCTGTTTTTCTGCAAAGAAAAAGTGTCGCAAAATGTCTTACATGAAGTCAAGGAATATGCTGTTTTACTAACTCGTAATAAGTCGGTATTAGTTTTGGAAAATAAAATCTCCGCTGCTTTGCCAAATTTTTTTGCTAAGGTATGAATTTGCTTTACACATTTATCCAACACCCTTTTGCTAAATTACGGTGCAGCTTTCGTTCCATTTGCCTTTAGACATAAAAATCACCCCATCTGTTAGCAGTAATACTGTGTAACAAATGGGGTGATTTTTGACGAATATCAAAGGGTTTTGACGCATTATCGTGGAAAAAATTACATTACTATTTAGCCTTGGGTTTTATGGCACATTGTTTTTCAGCTAAAGTACTGGGTCAGTTTTATAAGCTCCGGATTATTCGGTTCATGACATTGAGCGGTTATAGCTCCGGCTCTCACCGCAGCCTCGGCACTTCTTTTAAGAGAATAGCCCTGAACTCCTGCCCATACTATGGCAGCAGCTGCTGCATCCCCGGCTCCGGTTGTATTTACAACTTCAGTGGAAATGCATGGAAGTCTCAGGCACTCATTTCCGTCACATGCCAGCATACCCCTTGAACCAAGACTTATAAACGCCCGCTTTACTCCGGCTTTTACAAGGGCTTCAGCAGCTTTTTCCGGCTCTTGTTCCCCTGTTATTGCCTCTGCCTCAATCATATTGGGTTTTAAAGCATATATTTTATTGAGAAAAGGTATAAGCTTTTTCGCCTTTACAGTTGAGACAGGGTCTGTATATATAGGTATTTTGCAATTTTCCGTTAGAAATGCTATGCTCTCAGCCGGCAAATTCGCATCCATTACAAGAGCCGAAAAATTGTTTATTTTGTCCATAAGCGGCGCCAGATACTGAGGAGTAAGGCAGTTTATTATTTCCATATCGGAAACTGCCACTCTCATATCCCCTTTTTCATCATTTACATACAGATACACAGAACTGCGTCGCTCCGGATGTACAAGCGCCATGCTCAAATCCATTCCAAGTGCGCTGCAGTTTTCCCGAAGGGCGGCGGCATAGAGGTCACCGCCCATGGCTGTTATAAAACTCACTTGTATTCCAAGATTTCTGAGGTTGTGGGCTATATTTCGCCCCACACCCCCAGGTCTTATACTTACCTTTCCGGGATTGGAATCCCGCATAATAAGCTCAGAGGCTGGGCTGCCCTCTATATCCATATTCATGCCGCCTATTACCACGACGTCATTTTTCATTTTATATTCCAAATATTTTTGGCGTACTCTGCAATAGCTCTGTCAGCTGCAAAAACTCCGCTCTCCGCAGTGTTCATAATTGCAAGTCGAGCCCGCTCATCGTCGTCCTTTATTCTGTCGTACATTCTTCTCTGGCAATCAACATAAGAGCGATAGTCAGCTATAAGCATGAACTGATCACCGCCGTAGATAAGGTTGGAAACAAGGTCGGAATAACTCTTTCCGTCAGAAAATCCCTGATTAAAGCGTTGGAATATGCGCTGAAGTTCAGGGTCAGATTTCACGATAGAATCAGGGTCATAACCATTACGACGCTTTTCCTCAATTTCCTCAGTATGAAGCCCGAAGAGGAACATATTCTCATCGCCGAGTCTTTCATACATCTCAACGTTTGCACCGTCAAGTGTACCTATGGTGACGGCTCCGTTCATCATCAGCTTCATGCAGCCTGTGCCGGAAGCTTCCTTACCGGCTGTGGAAATCTGCTCTGAAATCTGAGCGGCAGGTATTATGGCCTCAGCCGCAGAAACCCTGTAATTTTCAACAAAGTAGATTTGAAGCCTGCCCTTACATACAGGATCATTATTTATATCGTTGGCAAGGGAAAGGATCAGTTCTATAATGCGCTTTGCAATCCTGTAACCGGCAGCGGCCTTTGCGCCAAACACGAAGGTTCTGGGGACAAAGTCCATATTAGGATTATCGTGGAGCTGAATCTGCATATAGGCGATGCTCATGGCGCAGAGGAGCTGACGCTTATATTCGTGCAAACGCTTTACCTGAACGTCCATAATAGCGTCAGTATTAAGCACCACACCATCGTTACTCATTGCAAACTTGGCAAAACGCTCCTTGTTCTCCTGTTTTATCTTATTTATTCTGGCTCTTACCTCAGAGTCAGAGGCAAATTCTCTCAGTTTGCCCAATTCCTCCGGCTCGGTGAGATACTTGTCTCCTCCCAAAAGCTCCTTAATAAGCTTATCAAGGCCCGGGTTTATCTGGCTGAGCCAGCGGCGGTGGTCTATGCCGTTTGTAACATAGGTGAACTGCTCAGGTCTGAGAGAACAAATGTCCTTGAAGAGATCATTTTTCAGTATATCCCCGTGGAGACGGGAAACGCCGTTAACCTTATAACATGCAGACAGGCACATATTTGCCATGTGTACCTGATTGTTGTAGATAATAAGGTTTCTGCCGACTCTGTCATCGTTATCAAAGCTCTCTCGGAGGTAATTGCACCAGCGGCGGTTAATTTCGCAGATTATTTCCCAAACTCTGGGCATAAGCTCCTGCACCAAGTCCTGAGGCCATTTTTCAAGTGCCTCACTCATGACAGTGTGATTGGTGTAGGCAACGCTATCCTTAACAATATTCCATGCCTCATCCCAGCCCATACCATACTGATCCATAAAAATTCTCATAAGCTCAGGAATGATTAGAGTGGTATGAGTATCATTTATCTGCATGGTATGGTGCTGTGCAAATGTCTTAATATCTCCCCAAGTTTCTATATGCTTGCGCACTACGTCCTGTGCGGTAGCAGAGACAAAGAAATACTGCTGTTTCAGGCGTAAAAGTTTACCCTCCCGGTGGTCATCCGCAGGATAAAGCACCTTGGTAATAACTTCGGCCATAGTGCGCTGTTCAAGGCTCTTAACGTACTCACCTTCTGAAAAAAGGTACATATCCAGAGAGTTGGGGCTTTTTGCATCCCAAAGGCGAAGAGTGTTTATCTCATTTCCGCCGTAACCTGCTATAAGCATGTCTCTGGGAACTGCAATAACAGAGGTGTATCCGGTATGTTCGGCATGATAATGACCGAACTCATCCCACTGAGGTGAAATCTGACCGCCGAAACGGACTTCAACTGCGTCTTCATAGCGTGGCACAAGCCAGCTCTCAGCGGCTGTGCGCCAGTTATCAGCAACCTCGGTCTGCTTGCCGTCCCGGAATTTCTGCTTAAATATACCAAGCTCGTAGCATATTGAATAGCCGGTAGCCTGAAGTCCCAGGGTAGCCATAGAGTCCATATAACATGCGGCAAGACGACCCAGTCCTCCGTTACCCAAACCGGCATCAGGCTCTTGCTCAAATATATCCGACGCATTTCTGCCCATATCCTCAAGTGCGCCGATTACAGCCTCAGAAATACCCAGATTGTAGGCATTTTTCATAAGACTCCGGCCCATGAGAAATTCCATGGACATATAATGAACTTCTTTTTCAGCATGACGCGGATTCTCTACCGCAAGGCCTCTGCTCATAAGCTCTCTTATGACCATAGCAGTTGCCTGAAAAAGCTGTTCGTCGGTAGCGCTTTCGCCGGTTACACTGAAGCGGGCGCAGAGCTTATCCTCTATGGCACTGCGCATTTCATTTCTTGAGATTTCACCAATCATATATGGAAATACCTCCGTAGGTAAAAAATAAACTAATTCAGATTTTAAAATTTTTCGGAACAACAACCGGCAGGCTTATAGCCCCCGTTAAAACTGTATTCTCTGAGAAGCTTACATGCTTATCGGCTATTACATAGCATAGCTCACAGCCTTCACCGACGGTGCAGTCACTCATAATAATGCAGTTACGAAGCTTTGCACCCTTGGCAATTCTTGCGCCTGAAGAGACTATGCAGTTTTGAATTTCACCTTCGATAATACAGTTGTCTGCCACAAGGCTGCTTCGGGACACGGCATTTTCACCGTAGTATGTGCTTACTTCCTCGTGTATTTTGGTCCGCACAGGGCGCATAGGGTTAAACACACTTCTTCTGTTGTCTGCGTTAAGCATATCCATACTTATCCTGTAATATGCCTCAACGGAGTTAATAGTGCCGGCATATCCCTCATGGACATAGGCATTCATTTTGCCGCCTTCTCTAATGTAGGTAGCAATGGCATCCTTATGAAAACGGAAGAGATTTGCAGCCTTGCACATATCCATAAGCTTTAAAAGCAAATCTTTATGTATTATATAGCCGTCCAGAGAGGCAACACCCTCACAATCATTCACTCTGTCAAAGAGCATTTTCTTAACATACCCGTTTTCATCCAGCACGCATCGATGATGTAAGCCAATGGAAGCATGTTTTGCGCAGATTGCGGTAATGGGGGTATCGCTGCTCTCATGGAGTTCTATTGCAGCATCCAGATCAAGGTTTGCACAGATGTTACCCTTTAAAAGAATAATATGATTCTGTGGAACAGACTTAATATATCTGGCCACAGCGTTCAGAGCCTCTACTGTGCCGTCATATTTGCCGCTGTGATTTTCGGGCAGCCCGAATGGAGGTAAAATACGCAGTCCGCCCACTCTTCTGCTCATATCCCAGGGTTTACCGCTGCCAAGGTGGTTGAGAAGTGACTGATATTCCCTCTGCATTATAACGCCCACATTGAAAATTCCTGCGTTTCGCAAAGAGGATAAGGCAAAGTCAATTACTCTGTATCTGCCGCAAAAAGGGAGAGCGGCAGTATTGCGGACGCTCACAAGCTCTCTGAGTTCATTATCAGCGCTGTAAGCAAAGATTATTCCGTGATAGTCTTTCATTGCTTCAGACCTCCTCGCCTGTATATATCATGGCGCCTGAGGGAACCTGCGCCCCGCTTCTGATTTCAATGTCCGGTCCGCATGTGGCAACGCCCCACTCATCTGTTCCGTCAGGAGGCGCACCTACATGGGCATTGCTTCTGACTACCGTGTTTTCGCCTATTATGGCGTACTCTACAACAGCACCTTCCTCCACTACGGTGCCCGGCATAAGGACGCTGTAAAACACATTTGCGTTCTTATCTACTCTTACGTTGGGAGAAAGCACGGAATTTTCCACATGTCCGTATATTTCGCAGCCCTCAGTAACAATTGAGTGGATAATCTCAGCCTCATCACCGGTCACATGGGGCGGGCACACAGGGCTTCTGGAGCCTATGGGCCAGCTGGGGTCGTAGAGATTAATAAGGGTAGTGGAGAGCATGTCCATATTGGCATCCCACAGGCTGGTTATAGTTCCCACATCCCGCCAATATCCTTTAAAGCGGTAGGGCCACAGCTTTTCGCCTGCATTGAGCATGGCAGGAATAACATTTTTTCCGAAGTCTTTGGATGAATTTGGGTCGTTTTCATCGGCTATCAGATAGGCACGAAGCTTCTTCCAATTAAATATGTAGATACCCATAGAAGCAAGGTCGCTCTTGGGGTGGGCAGGCTTTTCCTCAAACTCGTTTATGTAGCCGTCCTCTCCCACGTTCATTATGCCGAAACGTGTGGCCTCCTCCATAGATACCTGAAGAACTGATATTGTACATGCGGCATTGTGAGCCAGATGATCTTTAAGCATATCTGCATAGTCCATCTTGTAGATATGGTCACCGGAAAGTATCAGCACATTTTCAGGATCATAGCTGTCTATAAAACCGATATTTTGATAGATAGCGTTGGCTGTTCCGGAAAACCATGAGCCCTTTTCTCCGGCACTCTGGTAAGGGGGCAGTATATATACGCCTCCATCCGCCACATCCAAATCCCAAGGCTGTCCGTTTCCGATATAACTATTGAGACGCTGAGGTCTGTACTGAGTCAGGACACCAACGGTGTCTATACCGGAGTTAGCGCAGTTAGAAAGAGGAAAGTCAATAATTCTGTACTTTCCGCCGAACGGGACATTGGGCTTTGCCACATTCTGAGTCAGGGCATAAAGTCTGGAGCCCTGACCGCCTGCAAGAAGCATTGCTATACATTTCTTAGCCATATGCAGCCTCCTTTTTTATTTCATGTTATCGGAGAACCGGCATCCACCGCTCTCCGCCAAATCCTCAGTTATACAGGTTCATCGCTTTATCCGGCCCTTGTGTTATATAGCACTCAACAGCCTCTGCCGCTCTCTGGGCAGATTTTTGCATGACGAGGGCATCTTGATTTTCAAATACGGACAATACCCAGTCCGCCATATCGTAATCCGGGTGGGGCGGAGCCCCAACACCCATCCGTATTCTCGGAAACTCGTCGGTTCCCAAATGGGCAATTATATTTTTAAGTCCGTTGTGTCCTCCGGCGGACCCTTTCCGCCGAATGCGAAGCTTGCCTGTCTGAAGGGAAACTTCATCTGACACCACTATAACATTTGCAGGCTTTATCTTATAGAAATTAACGGCTTCCGCCACGGCTTCACCGGAAAGGTTCATAAAAGTCTGCGGCTTTAAAAGCATAACCTTTTCTTCGCCTATTTGGCATGTAGCCGTTAAAGCCTTAAATTTAGCTCTGTTTATCTCTACTCCCTTGGCTTTTGCCAAAGCGTCTGCCGCCATAAAGCCGGCATTATGCCGTGTCCCGTCGTACTTAGTTCCTGGATTTCCCAGAAAGACTGCCAGCCACGAAACACCGTTGCCTTTTAAAAACACCTTGCACCTCCGCCTCCGCCCCGACATACAGCCAAAAACGGCGGCAATGTTGTAAAAATCCCGGCAGGTAACAAAGGAACTTGCCGGGTTTGTATCTTAATTAGTCAAATAGATTGGAAATGGAAACTTCTTCGTAAATACGTCTTATAGCCTCAGCAAAAACAGAGGCAGTGGAAATATAACGTATTTTGGAGCAGACAGGCTTATCCTTAGGATAAGGAATAGTATCCAGAAGCAGCAGCTCCTGAATGCAGCTTTCCTCTATACGTTCAATCGCAGGGCCGGAGAGAACTCCGTGAGTGGCGCAGGCAAACACTTCCTTAGCTCCGCCTATTTCCTTAATTGCCTTGGCGGCGCCGCAGAGAGATCCGGCGGTATCAACAATATCGTCCAGAAGTATGCATGTTTTGCCCTCAACATTACCGATTATGTTCATAACCTCAGATTGGTTTGCACGCTCACGGCGCTTATCAACAATAGCCATGTTAACACCCAGCTTCATGGAGAAGGCTCTGACACGGGCTGTACTTCCCACGTCGGGAGAAACTATCATAACGTCCTCATTGCCTTTGCCGAACTTCTTTATAAAGTGCTTTACAAAGAGGTGAGCACCCATAAGGTTATCAACGGGGATATCGAAAAAGCCCTGTATCTGTGCTGCGTGCAGATCCATTGTAAGGACTCTGTCTGCACCGGCGGCAGTAATAAGGTTTGCCACCAGTTTTGCGGATATGGGATCGCGGCTCTTGGCCTTTCTGTCCTGTCTTGCATATCCGAAGTAAGGAATTACTGCGGTTACACGACCGGCAGAGGCGCGGCGCATAGCGTCTATCATAATAAGCAGTTCCATAAGGTTGTCATTAACATGGTTGCAGGTAGACTGAACAATAAACACGTCCTTGCCTCGAACAGGCTCAGCTACAGATACTGAGCACTCGCCGTCAGCAAACTGGGAAACAGTGGCATTGCCAAGTTCTTTATAAAGCTCAGAACAAATGTCCTCTGCCAGTGCGGGATTAGAATTCCCGGCGAAAACCTTAATTTCTTTGCCGTGTGAAATCATATTTCTCTTTACCCTCCGTTAAAGATTTAAGCATTTCTTTTTCATCTTTCCCAGAGGCAAAAAAGGTGCACACACCTCTGGTTTTGTTATTATACCACTAATATGCTGAAATTGGAATAGGATTTCGCATTTTTCATAGGCAAATAGCCCATAAAAAAACAGATTTACAAATTGCCGGTTTTTGTTTATAATATCTTAACATATGTATGATAATATAAGAATAAAACAAGACGGAAATACGGGAGACAGAAAATGCTTGAATTTGAAGAGTATAAAATTAAATTAAACAACCGGAAGCCTGATCTGGATGTTCTCAGAGATGCCCTCAAGCTGGAGGCTGCCAATAAAGAAATAGAAGAGCTGGAGGCCGCCAGTGAAAGAGACGGCTTTTGGAATGATGTTGAAAACTCTCAGAAAGTCCAGAAAAGGCTTAAAACCTTGAAGGACAAACGTGATAATTACGAAAAACTCTGCTCTGCATGGGAAGATATGTACGTTATGTGTGAAATGGCCATTGAGGAAAATGATGAGAGCATGCTTCCCGAGCTTGAAAGTGAGTTTTCCAAATATGACTCCGGCTTTGAGGCCATGCGTTTAGGTACTCTCCTGACAGGTGAATACGATGCAAACAACGCTATTATCACCTTCCATGCCGGTGCCGGCGGCACTGAGGCTCAGGACTGGGCATCTATGCTGTATCGCATGTATAACATGTGGGCCGACAGGCATAATTATAAAGTGAAGGTAATGGACTATCTGGACGGCGATGAAGCCGGCCTTAAAAGTGCCACCATCATGGTGGAGGGCGAAAACGCATACGGATTTTTAAAGAGTGAGCATGGCATACACAGACTTGTCAGAGTCTCTCCTTTTGACTCCGCCGGCCGCCGCCACACCTCTTTTGCCGCAATCGAAGTTATGCCGGAAATAAGCGATAACAACGAAATAGAGTTAAGAGACGAAGATATTAAAATGGATGTTTACCGCTCTTCCGGTGCCGGCGGTCAGAAGGTTAACAAGACTTCTTCCGCCGTACGTCTTACTCATATTCCTACCGGAATCGTTGTGTCCAGTCAGGTAGAGCGCAGCCACTTCCAGAACTTAGAAAACTGCCGCAACATGCTCAGAGCAAGACTTGCGGAAATTAAAGAGCGTGAGCACCTTGAAAAAATAAGTGATATAAAGGGTGTTCAGATGAAGATTGAGTGGGGCAGCCAGATACGCTCCTATGTGTTCATGCCCTATCAGCTTGTTAAGGATCACCGCACCGACTACGAAAACAGCAATATTCAAAGTGTTATGGACGGCGATCTGGACGGATTTATAAACGCCTACCTGTCCATGAAGGCTGCCGACTGAGGCATATTGTTTTCCGCCAATGCGGAAAAATTTAATAAGATAAAATAAACGGCTGTGAGATATTACCGCGCCGTTTATATTTTACTGAGAAAGGATTTGTTATTTTGTTCTCCCAGCTAAAGCCAAAGAAGGTTGGAGCCCTTCTTCTGGGCAGCGCTGTACTGTCCTTTGGTCTTTACAACATTCACTCCCTCTCAGGTGTTACCGAGGGCGGAGTTCTTGGCCTTACCCTTTTATTGCAGCACTGGTTTGATATTTCCCCTGCAGTCTCAGGCTTTGTTTTAAATGCTGCCTGTTACATATTCGGCTGGTTTGTACTTGGTAAAAACTTTGTACTGTTTTCGGCGGTAGCCGGCGGCGGTTTTTCAGTTTTCTATGCCATATGCGAGCTTTTCCCGCCAATTTGGCCCCAGATAGCAAATTATCCCCTGCTTGCATCTATTCTGGGTGCCGTCTTTGTTGGCGTAGGTGTTGGAATAAGCGTCAGAGCCGGTGGTGCTCCGGGCGGTGATGATGCGTTAGCCATGGGGCTTTCAAAGCTCACAGGATATAATCTTCAGGCTATATACCTTATAAGTGATATTACTGTCCTCCTACTTTCATTAAGTTATATTCCTGTCCGCCGCATAGCTTACTCTCTGCTGACAGTTTTACTTTCAGGGCAGATTATAGGGATAATTGCCAACGGTTCTTTTAAAGCTGAAGATAAATAAAATCAAAGGGTGCATATTTTTTTCTATGCACCCTTTCTCATATTATCTGGCACTTGGGCCGGGGTTGAAATCGCCAAAGATCAAATCGTCAATATCAACTTCCATTTTTTTACCTCCTAATTCAACAGCATACAACCAATATATGCAGGGGAGCTAAAGAGTATGACTATTTTTTTAATATTTTAAACCAAAAAGATTAAATTCTTTTTTCTTCTTGAACAAATAGCGGTTTTGAGGTATAATCTTTTAGTCTGCAATACTGCGGAAATGTATACCAAAACAAAGGATGACATAAAATGAGTGCATCAACAGAAAAGAAAATTCGTCAGGCCGCCCGTGAGGCAGGAACCGACAAAAAGACTCTGGCCGCCGCTGAAGAGGCCAAGCAGAAACGGATGAGCAAAATAAAGTGGACTGTGAGCACAATAGCAGTTATTATTGTAATAGCTCTTGTTATCACTCTCAGTGTCACATCCGTTCTCTACACGGGAACCACAGCTATCACCCTCAACGGTGAAAAGATTACCCCTGCCGAAATGAATTACTACTACTCCACACAGTTTTTCGCCCTTGCAAACCAGTACGGTGATTACGCTCCTTTGCTGGGTCTTGACGTAAGAGGCGGTACAGCCGGTCTTGGACACCAGACCTGCCCTCTGCTGCCTGACGGCGGCACATGGAAGGATTATTTCCTTCAGGAAGCTCAGAAAGAGATAATACAGGTTCGTGCCATTGAAAAGTACGCAAGCGACAACGGTATTTCCCTTACCGAAGAGGAAATTGCTCAGGTTGACAGCAGTTTTGACGGTATGGACCAGCTTGCAAAGCTTCAGGGCTTTGGTAACTTGGACAAATTTTTTGCTGCAAACTACGGTGCCGGAGTAGATAAATCTCTGGTGCGCGAAGTCAACCTCAAGGCCGCCCTTTCCGCAAAGGTATTAAAGCAGGTAGCTGAAGGCTTTGAATATGATGACGCTCAGCTTGAGGAATACTACAAAGGTCTTAACGGTGAGAGCGACGTTTATGACTACGCATACTATTATATTCCCGCCGGTACTGCTGAGACAGTGAATGAAGACGGCGAAACAGTAAATGAGCCAAATGAGGAAACCAGAGCAGAGGCTCTTCAAAAGGCCGAAGCTATCGTTGCTTCCTATAATAAGGCAAAGGGCCAGGACTACATGGAAAAATTTAACGCCGCTGTTGCAGAGAACGTGGAAGGCTCAACCGTCAACCGCCGCAGTGATACCGCAAGCGGTCTGGGCGTATACAAGGATTGGATCATGGGCAGCCACAACGCCGGAGACATCGGTATTGTTGAAAACGGCGGAGGTAACGGTCAGTATGTTATAATGTATCTTGACCGCAATGACAACCACTACCCCATGGCTCAGGTTCGCCACATTCTGGTTAGAGCAGTTGCCGGTGAGGACGGTACATTTACAGATGAAGCAAAGGCCGAAGCAAAGGCCAAGGCTGAGGATATTTTAAATGAGTGGAAGAACGGCGATAAGACCGAGGACAGCTTTGCAGAGCTTGCAAACAAGTACTCCGAGGATCCCGGCTCCAACACCCGCGGCGGACTTTATGACAGTGTTGCCAAGGGGCAAATGGTAGAGGAGTTTGACCGCTTCTGCTTTGAAGGTCACAAGCCCGGAGATACCGGCATTGTTTACGGTGAGAGCGGCGGTGTGCCCGGATACCACGTTATGTACTATGTGGGTGAAGGGGACCTTTACAGCAACTTTATTGCTGAAAATGCTCTTATAAGCCAGGATATGGATAGCTGGATTACCGAAATCAGTCAGGGTTACGAAGCTGTTGAAGGCTTCGGTCTCCGCATGGTAGGATAAAAAGCGAATTTAAAACCCGCAGACTTAAAACTCTGCGGGTTTTTCTGTACGGAGGAATAATTTATGGAAGAAAGGACACTTAGAGCTCGTATGCTTTTAGGGGACGAGGCAATGGATAAGCTGTGGAACAGCCATGTGGCGGTTTTCGGATTGGGCGGCGTAGGCTCATGGTGCGCTGAGGCATTGGCCCGTTCAGGTGTGGGCAAGCTTACTTTGGTTGACATGGATAATGTGGGTGAGAGTAATATAAACCGACAGCTTGTAGCACTAAGCTCTACCATAGGCAAACCTAAAGTGCAGGTGATGGAGGAGAGAATAAAGGATATAAATCCAAATATTCAGGTTAAAACCGTAGTAGGTCACTATGATGCACAGCACAGAGACGAGTTTTTCTCCGATTACGACTATCTTGTAGATGCGATTGACCTTGTATCATGTAAAGTAGACCTGATTATGAGCTGTCGGGAACGTAACATTCCCGTAATTTCCGCTCTTGGAACCGGCAATAAAAGAGATGCTTCTCTTCTCCGAATCAGCGACATTTCAAAAACCACAGGCTGCGCCCTTGCAAGAGTAGTCAGAAAAGAGCTGCGAAATTTAGGGGTGACCCATCATCCTGTTGTGTTCAGCCCCGAGGAGCCTATGACCCCCACTCAGTATGAGGCTCCGCCTCCGGGCAGACGCAGTGTGCCGGGTTCTTTGTGCTGGGTACCGGCAACGGCAGGACTTCTTTTGTGTCAGCATGTAGTCACGGAATTGACCAAGTAAAATTGACTTTCTTTCACCTATGTCCTGTAAGAAACTAATTTAAAATAGGTTTATATGTTCTCTCCTATCAGGTGCAAAGGGTTTCTCTGTACGGAGAAGAAACTGTATGCCGGTAATAACACTGTAAAATGAAATATAGACGGTCAGAGATTTCTCGCTTATAGCCGACTTATCAGAACTGCTGCACTCCATCTGTGATATACTATCTAACAGATGGGGTGCAGTTCTATCTTATCAGCTCCGTCTTTGCTTTTCGTAATTTCTAAGCCATCCTTTCAGCACCCATTCAAAGGTAAGGTTTTTTATATTTCACTTTAAAATTGCAGCTATTTTAAAAAAGAGGGAACTTTTACCACCAAACTCAGTCATACAATCAGATAACTCAAAAAACAAATATAAGGAGGATTAAAATGAAAAGATTTCTTAGTATTTTTCTGACTCTGCTTATGGTTCTTTCCCTATGTGCCTGCGGCAGCAAATCATCTGACACCGCAGCCGAAGCCACCGGCGCTGCAAACCGCGCCCCTATGGGAGCGCCGGAGGCCACCGCAGAGGAAATGGGCTTTGACCTTGCAGGAGATGCCGCCGCCGGCGCAGAAAATGAGCTGCCCGAAGTCGATCCCGAAAAAATAATCTACTCTGCGGAAATCACCGTAGAGACAACGGAATTTGAAAAGAGCATGGAACAGCTCAAAGAGCTTGTGGCAAAGTATAACGGCTACATTGAGCAAAGCTCCGTAAGCGACGCAAACTACTATACCAAAAGCTCCGGCAGTTATTACAGCCGCAGCGCGGATTTTACCATAAGAGTGCCCAGTAATGATTTTTCCCAAATGAGCGGCGACCTCTCTTCCATCGGAAACGTGCCGTACAGCCACACCTACACAGAAAATGTCTCAGCTCAGTATTACGACACAGAGGCAAGGCTCAAAGCCTATACAGCACAGGAAGCAAGACTGCTTGAAATGCTTGAATTGGCAAAGAGCGTTGAGGATATTATTGCAATCGAGGGTGAGCTTGCAAATGTGCGCTATGAGATAGAGAGCTTACAGTCAAGCCTTAATAACTGGGACAGACAAATAAATTACAGCACCATTTACCTTAACCTTCAGGAAGTCAGAGAGTACAGTGACGAGCCCGCCGGGAATCAGCTCAGCTACGGTCAGCAGCTTTTGCGCTCTCTCAAACATGGTTTACATGGAGTAGGCCGTTTCTTTAAAGACCTGCTTCTGTGGTTTGTGGGCGCTGTGCCCGCCCTTGTTATAGTTGCTGTATTGCTAATTATCTTTGTGCCGCTGTTTAAAAAGCTGCGTATTAAGCGCAGACTGAAAAAAGAAGCAAAAGGCAAAAACTCGGATACCAAATAAAAAAAGACGGGAATTTTCCCGTCTTTTTTATGCACACAAATCTTTATTTATTCCGCTGAGATCTCCGTTAAAGGCAAGATTTATACTTAGAGGCTTATCTCCGCCTTCCACATCGAAACGAAATTCGTCCAGGTGGCTGTCGGTTTTTGACCCTGTAAAGCTGAGTTTTGAGATGTCCCACTCAGGATGAATTTTTTGTACAATGCTCTTTGCGGTTTTTTCGGCCTCTTCGTCGCTTATTCTCGCCCCGTCGTTTTCCACAAGGGCACTGTCAAGCCTTGACATGCTGTCGCTGTTTATGTATAAGCCTATCAGTTGGCCGTTTTCAGCAAGGACTGTGTATCTGTACACATCATCCTCATATACTCCCACTGTCTCAGACTGAGAGTTTTCCGAGTAGCTTAAAAACTTGATTTCTCCCGCTCCAAGGGCCGCCTGCTCAATGCCTTCAAGTGCTCTGTTTTCCGGAGTATCAAAACGTATAAAGAAGGTAAAAACTAAAAACATAAGCAGAAGTATAAATATTAATACCTTTACCCCTCTTTTGGATTTCAAATCATTTCACCCTTTTCCTGCTCTTGCTGAGCACTTATCTTGTCCATCCAGCACTTATGGCACATAGCCACATAGCTGTCGTTTCCCCCCAAAAGGACCTGATTTCCGCGGGTAATAACTCTGCCGTTTTCGTCAATTCTTGCATTGACGGTTGCCTTTCTGCCGCAGGCGCATACAGTCTTAATTTCTGTAATAGAGTCTGCAAGTTCCATAAGACGCTGAGCACCGGGGAAGAAGTGAGTAAGAAAATCGGTTCTAAGTCCAAAACATAAAACCGGCAAATCATCCTCATCCACAACATCCCTGAGCTGGTCTATCTGCTGTGGTGTAAAAAACTGTGCCTCGTCAGCTATTATCACATCATGTTTACCGGCAGCATTGTACTTTTCCTTAATATTATCCTCGGGCGTTATTACCTGAGCTTTACACTCAAGTCCGATACGGCTTTTTATAATATCTGCCCCGTCTCTGGTGTCTATGCTGGGCTTTATAAGCCAGACAGACATACCCAGCTCTTCATAGTTGAATTTGGTAATGAGCGCCTGAGCCGACTTTGAAGAGCCCATAGCTCCGTATTTAAAATAAAGCTTTGCCATCAGTCTTCTTTCTCCTTTTTAAGATGAGCTCTTACCCGCTCCATAACCATATCAAGTGCCACCTGATTGTGACCGCCCTCAGGAATAATTATATCGGCTCTTCGTTTGCTGGGCTCCACAAACTGCTCGTGCATAGGTTTAACAGTGGTAAGATACTGCTCCACAACGCTGTCAAGATTTCTGCCCCTCTCCTGCACGTCACGGACAATACGGCGGAGTATACGCACATCTGCATCTGTATCCACATATATCTTGATGTCCATTTCATTGCACAGCTCTATGGACTGGAAAATCAAAATTCCCTCAACAATTATAACTTTTGCCGGATTTACCTTTACGGTCTTATCCGTACGGTCATGAATGGTGTAATCATATATAGGGCATAAGACACTGTTTCCCTTCTTAAGTTCACGGACAGCGTCTATAAGAAGTTCGGTGTCAAAAGAGTCCGGGTGGTCGTAGTTTAGCTTTGAGCGCTCTTCAAAACTCATGCCGTGGTGTGCTTTATAAAAATTATCATGGTGTATAACAGAAACGTCATCCCTGAAATTTTCAATTATCTTTTTGGTTATGGTAGTTTTTCCGCTGCCGGTTCCTCCTGCAATGCCTATAACGATTACATCGCTCATATAAAAATTCCCCCGAAAAATTTTCTAATTTAAAACTATATTAATAATATCATATATTTCTCTCCGTTTCAATTTGACTTTTGGGTTTTTGTACAATATAATTGATAATTGAAATATCTTTATCAGGTTATTTAAACAGGAGGAAATTAACATGTCTATTCCTACACCACACATTAACGCAAAAAAAGAGGATATTGCCAAAACAGTTCTTATGCCCGGTGACCCGCTCAGAGCCAAATTTATAGCCGAGAACTTTTTGGAAGCTCCGGTTCTGGTGAATAATGTTCGCGGCGTTCAGGGTCACACCGGTATGTGGAAAGGCGTTCCCGTAACTGTCATGGCCTCCGGTATGGGTATTCCCGCAATAGGAATTTACAGCTGGGAACTTTATAATTTCTATGACGTTGACAACATTATAAGAATTGGCTCAGCCGGAGCTTTGAGAGACGATCTGAATCTTATGGATATAGTTGCCGGCCAGGCCGCCTGCACCAATTCAAACTATCTGGAGCAGTTTAACACCGGCGGTATTTTTGCCCCCATTGCTGACTTTACCCTTTTAACAAAAGCCGTTGAAGCAGCTACGGAAAAGGGCATCGATGTTAAGGTGGGAAACATTCTCTCCAGTGATAACTTCTACGCATCTGACGGTTGGGATAAAAACGCTCAGTGGAAACGCATGGGTGTTATGGCAGTGGAGATGGAGGCCGCCGGTCTTTATGCAAATGCTGCTTACGCAGGCAAACGTGCTCTATGCCTCTGCACCATTTCCGACCATATATACCGGTCCGAGGCTCTTTCACCTGAGGACAGGCAGATGTCCTTCTCTCAGATGATAGAAATAGCGCTTGATACCGCCGTAAAAATGGCGGAAATTAAATAAACAGGAGTAAAAGCAGTATGAACAAATATCTTGACATTTCACCTGAAGTCCAGCTGGCACTCCGGGAAGGCAAGCCGGTTGTGGCTTTGGAGAGCACCATAATTTCCCATGGTATGCCCTACCCCAAGAACGTTGAGACCGCACTGATGGTAGAGCAGTGTATCCGTGATAACGGCGCTGTTCCTGCAACCATTGCCATTATAGGGGGCAGACTTAAAGCCGGTCTTTCCCGCGATGAGATTGAGCATTTGGGTAAATCCGGCAGAGCCGTTACCAAGGTTAGCCGCCGTGACCTTCCGGCAGTTGTTGCAAGAGGGATTGACGGAGCTACCACCGTTACAACCACTATGATTATAGCCCACATGGCAGGAATTAAAATTTTTGCCACCGGCGGCATAGGCGGAGTTCACAGGGGTGCGGAAACCACTATGGATATATCCGCAGACCTTGAAGAGCTGGCTCAGACACCGGTTATGGTTGTATGTGCCGGTGCAAAATCCATTTTGGATTTGGGCCTTACTCTTGAATACCTTGAAACCAAGGGAGTACCTGTTATTGGCTATGGCACAGAGGAGCTTCCTGCTTTCTACACCAGAAAGAGCGGCTTTTCCGTTGACTACCGTGTAGACAGTCCCAAGGAGTTGGCTGACATGTTCCGTGCTCAGCGTGGGCTGGATTATAAAGGCGGTATGCTGGTAACAAATCCTATCCCCGAGGAATACTCAATGGACAAGGACGTTATAGACGCCGCCATTGAGCAGGCACTCAAGGAGTGCAAAGAGCAGGGAATCCACGGTAAGGACACCACTCCCTTCCTTCTGGCCAAAGTTGTGGAACTCACCGGCGGAGACAGCCTTGAGAGCAATATAAAGCTGGTTTTAAATAACGCAAAGCTTGCAGCTCTCACCGCCAAAGAACTGGCAGAAAACTAATAAAGCCGAGCCCTCTCAGGTCAATGGCCTGAGAGGGCTTTTTATATATATCTGTTGAATTATCATTGCTTTGGTAGTATAATATTATGACTAAATTTTATGGAGGGCTTAAATATGAGTAATAGAGACTGTCTTGTTACTGTCATGTGTGCCGCCTTCAACCATGAGGAATATATTCGCAGCGCCTTGGAGGGCTTTGTAAGCCAGAAAACCGATTTCGGCTTTGAGGTTCTTATAAATGACGATAAATCAACCGATAACACAGCCGCTGTAATAAGGGAGTACGCTGAAAAGTATCCGGACATTATTCGCCCTTTTTATCAGGAAGTTAATCTTTATTCCCTTCATAAAGACGTTTATGATGAATTTTTCTATCCCAATGCAAGAGGTAAATATGTGGCTTTCTGTGAAGGTGACGATTATTGGATAGACAGCTTGAAGCTACAAAAACAGGTGGATTTTTTGGAAGCTCACCCGGAGTACAGCGCCTGTGTCCATAATTCAATTATCCACGATTGCAGCGGCAATTCCCCGGACAAACCTTATATTGCTCATACCGGAGACCACGACATATTTTTGGAGGATGCAGTTAAAGGCATGAGCCATGCTTACCACACCAGTTCCCTGCTTGCAAAAAAGGATATAATTTCAGACCATAAGGACTTTTATTTTATTTCCTGTTCCTACGGTTTCAGCGACTATCCGGATGCTCTGCGTCTGCTTCTGGACGGACCTATACGTTTTCTTGATGAGGACATGTCCGTATACAGGCTGTGCAGTAACCCCGGCTCATGGAGCTCCAAGCTTTCGACTCAGTATAAAAAGCTCCGCCGTTTTATAGTGGGTGAAAAAGAGATGCTCACTCTGCTGAAGGCTCATGTTAAACCTGAACAGGTTCCTGCCATTGACCACGAGATATTGGAGCGAGAATACGAGCTTCTTTTTATCGAAGGCAAGGTAGATAAGATGGTAAAACCCCCATACAGGGAAATATATAAAAAACAGAGCTTTGTATACAGGCTTAAAATAACAATAAAACGACTTTTCCCAAAACTTCACGCTAAATACAGGGAAAAGCGGGGATACGAAGAATAATCACTTCTTTCCCATAAGATTTTGGCGGAGATGTTTAATGGATAAAAAACTCAAAGTATTTTCCAATCTTTTCTGGCGTTTTTTTGAGCGCTGCGGTGCTCAGCTTGTATCCTTTATAGTCACCATAGTTCTCGCAAGAATTTTGGAGCCTGAGCTCTACGGTCTTACAAGCAAAGTTGCGGTCATAACCTCAATCCTGCTGGTTTTTGTGGACAGCGGTATGGCAAATGCCCTTATACAGAAAAAAGACCCTGACGATCTGGATTTTTCATCTGTATTTTATTTTAATATAAGTTTTTGTCTGCTGCTGTATCTCATTTTGTTTTTCCTCGCTCCAACCATATCAAATCTGTACCATGAACCGGGCCTTACCCCTGTTATGCGGGTTCTTGGACTTACGGTAGTTGTGGCAGGTGTCAAAAATGTGCAGCAGGCCTACGTCTCTAAAACTCTGCAATTTAAGCGCTTTTTCTTTGCCACTTTGGGCGGCACTCTGTTTTCCGCCCTTTTGGGAATATCTATGGCATATATGGGCTTTGGTGTGTGGGCGCTTGTGGCTCAGCAGCTTTCAAACGTCACCGTAAACACCTTAATACTCTGGCTCACAGTGGGCTGGAAGCCCAAAAGGATGTTCTCTTTACGGCGTCTTAAAGGGCTTTTATCCTATGGCTGGAAGCTTCTTGCATCTTCCCTGCTGGATACTGTTTACCTTAAAATCTACCCCCTTGTTATAGGCGTAAAATATTCTAACTCCGATCTGGCATTTTTTGAGCGCGGCAATTCCATGCCCAACCTTATAGTTGAAAACATAAACTACTCTATCGACAGTGTCCTTCTTCCTGTTCTCTCTTCTGAGCAGGATCACAAAGTTCAGGTGCGGGACATGACAAGACGGGCAATTAAAATAAGCTCCTACATCATGATGCCGCTGATGGCAGGGCTTGCCGCATGTGCAGAACCTGTTGTGCGTCTTCTTTTAACGGATAAATGGCTGCCGTGTGTACCCTTTTTACAGGTTTTCTGCATTGTATACGCCTTTTATCCTCTTCACACCGCTAACCTTAATGCCATAAAGGCTATGGGGCGGAGTGATGTATTTCTGAAGCTTGAGATAATAAAGAAAAGTCTTGAGACTGTGGTTTTGCTTATAACCATGCGCTACGGCGTGTTTGCAATGGCTCTGGGGCAGCTTTTTTCAGGACTTGTGTCTCAGCTTATTAACGCATGGCCTAACCGCAGGCTTCTTGACTATCATTATCTCCAGCAGTTAAAAGACATGGCTCCATCCATATTGCTCTCTGCATTCATGGGGCTTTGTGTAAGTCAGGTCCTGCTTCTTGAATTAAACGACATTCTCACCCTTATTATTCAGATTCTTTTGGGTGTTATGATATATGCAGGACTTTCCATGCTTTTTAAGGTTGATAGCTTCAACTACATTCTCACTATCATAAAAAAGTTATTTTCCAGCAGAAAGGAAAACTCTTAAATGAAAAAAATACTGCTCCTCGGCGGCTCCCGCTATCTGCTGCCGGTCATAAATGAGGCAAAGGCTCTGGGGCTTTATACAATTACATGTGACTATCTTCCCGATAACATCGCTCATAGATATTCCGATGAATATCATAATGTGAGCATAATTGAAAAAGACCAAGTTCTTGAGCTTGCAAAAAAGCTTAAAATAGACGGCATTATGTCCTTTGCCTGTGATCCGGGCGTTATTACCGCCGCATATGTAGCAGAAAAATTAGGTCTTCCCGGCTGCGGTCCTTATGAGTCCGTAAAAATATTGCAGAACAAAAATCTTTTCCGCGCATTTTTAAGGGATAACGGCTTTACCGTACCCGATTTTCGGGACTATGCGGACATTGATACAGCTGTTTCGGAAGCCGTAAACTTTAAGTATCCGGTCATTGTAAAGCCTGTGGACTCAGCAGGAAGCAAAGGCGTAAGCCGTGTTGAAAGCTTTAAGGGTTTTAAAGCCGCCGCCCTTTACGCAAAAGAGAATTCCATACATGGCAGAATAATAGTTGAAGACTTTATACTTCAGCATGGTTTTTCCTCCGATTCAGACTGTTTCAGCGTAGACGGTGATCTTTGTTTCTGCTCTTTTAACTCTCAGTATTTTGACAAAAACGCCGATAACCCATATGCCCCGGCGGGATTTACATGGCCTTCTTCCATATCTGAAGAGCATAAGGCCGAACTAAAGTCGGAACTTCAGCGGCTTTTAAAGCTGCTCAATATGAAAACATCCGTATACAACGTTGAATGCCGTGAAGGTACAGACGGCAAGGCCTACATTATGGAGGTCTCACCCAGAGGCGGCGGCAACAGACTTTGCGAGATGCTAAAATACGTTACCGGTCAAAATCTTATAAGAAATGCGGTAAAAGCCGCTGTTGGTCTGCCTTTGGACGAGCTTACCGAGCCTGAATACACCGGTAACTGGGCACAGATAGTGCTGCACAGCTATAAGTCCGGAAAATTCAGAGGGCTCAGTATAGCTCCCCAACTTTTGCCCTATGTTGTGGAAAAAGATCTTTGGTTTAAGGACGGGGACGAAGTTGAGGAATTTACCGGTGCCAACAAGACCATCGGTACTCTCGTTATGAATTTTTCCTCACGTGAGGAAAGAGACCAGCGTCTGGCAGATTTAGATAGTTGGCTCAAGGTTCTTGTGGACTGAGCTGAGAGGTGCTTATGAAAGAAATAGGCGGATATTTTGAGCTGGAAAAGTTCTCCGGCCCCATGCTGCACGACGGCGCTCTTCCCCTTAGCTGCGGTCGGGCCTGTGTTGAATATCTTTTGGAGCAAAAGCAAATAAAGAAAGTTGCCTTGCCTGTTTTTCTTTGTGATGTTGTTCGGGAAAGCTGTGTGAAGGCAGGAGCCGAAGTAAGCTGCTACCGAATAGGTGCTGATTTTATGCCGTTGGATTTAAAGCTTAAAGAGGACGAATGGCTTTATGTCACCGATTTTTACGGTCAGCTCAGCCAATCTCAGCTTGTGTCTCTTCACCAAAAATACCCAAACATGATTGTGGATAATGCTCAGGCATATTTTAAGCCTCCCCTCAAGGGAGTTGACACGCTGTACACATGCCGGAAATTTTTCGGCGTGCCTGACGGTGGGTTTCTCTACACAGATGCCCCCGAAAGAGAGCTGCCCAGAGATATTTCATTTGAGCGCATGAATTTTGTTCTTGGCAGGTTTGAAAAAAGCGCAGGAGAATTTTACTATGATGCAAGCTGTAATAACGACTATTTCAGCTCTCAGAACGTAAAGCGCATGTCCGCACTGACCGAAAATTTGCTCCGTGCCATAGATTATGACAGTGTAAAAAAGAGGCGGAGCGAAAATTTCATGTATCTCCACAGTCATTTGGAAAACTTGAACCTTCTGCATATTCACCCTGTTGAAGGTGCTTTTGCCTATCCGCTGATGCTGGAAAACGGTGCTGAGTGCAGGAGGAAGCTGATAGAAAATAAAATCTTTGTCCCCACTCTCTGGCCCAATGTTCTAAGTGATGCGGAGAAGGACTCTTTAGAATATAAACTTGCCTCAGATGTTTTGCCCCTACCCTGTGACCAGCGATACAGCCAAGAGGATATGGACAGAATAATAAGCTTTTTTAAATAATTTTCCCCCGTTTAGTCCTATAATTCGGCATAGTTGGGAGGTTTTAAAATGTCGGAAACTATAAATGTGACTCGTTCTTCAATGCCTTCATTTGAGGAATATTGCAACGAGATAAAGGACATCTGGTCCAGCCGCTGGCTCACCAACATGGGAACAAAGCACAGAGCTTTGGAGAGCGGAATAAAGGAATATCTTGGTACACCCAATGTCACTCTCTTTACTAACGGCCATTTGGCGTTAGAAAATGTTATAAAGGCCTTTGATCTCAAGGGTGAGATTATCACAACTCCTTTCACCTTTGCCTCCACTACTCATGCCATAGTCCGCTGCGGCTGTACCCCTGTTTTCTGCGACATAAATCCCGTGGATTACACCATGGATGCAGATAAAATAGAGGCATTAATAAATGAACATACCTCAGCCATTATACCGGTACATGTCTATGGCAATCTCTGTAATGTGGAAAAAATAGAAGAAATAGCGAAAAAATACGGTTTAAAGGTAATTTATGATGCGGCTCACGCCTTCGGCGTTACAAAAAACGGTGTCAGCGCCGCAAACTTCGGCGATGCGGCTATGTTCTCCTTCCACGCTACAAAAGTTTTTCACACCATTGAAGGCGGTGCTCTCTGCTATGGTGATGAGAGTCTTTCCGAGCGGTTAAACGATCTGAAAAACTTCGGTATTCACGGCCCGGAAGAGGTTCCCTTCGTAGGTGGAAATGCCAAAATGAACGAATTTTGTGCCTCCATGGGCATTTGCAATCTTCGTCATTTGGATGAAGAAATAGAAAAGCGGCAGAAATGCTTTGAGCATTACACGGAGCGGCTGTCCGGTGTGGACGGTATACGGTTAAATTCTGTACAGCAGGACGTAAAATCAAATTATGCCTATTTCCCCGTAGTTTTTGACGGCTACAAGTACACAAGGGATCAGGTATACTCCCGCTTAGCTCAGCAGAACATAATAGCCAGAAAGTATTTCTATCCCCTTACCAATGATTTTGACTGCTACGCAGGAAAGCCCGGTTTTGACTCCGCTAAAACCCCTGTTGCAAAGCACATTGCGGACAGGGTTTTGACCCTTCCTTTCTACGCTGACCTCTCTATAGATGATGTAGACAGGATATGTGATATAATTTTAGGATAAGATTTGCCCCTGACGTAAAATTCGGGGGCTAAGGATATATTATGATTAAGATACTTTTTGTTTGCCACGGCAATATATGCCGCAGTCCCAGTGCCGAGTTCTGCATGAAGGATATAGTAAAAAAAGCGGGACTTGAAGCAGAGTTTGAGATTGCCTCCGCCGCCACACATACAGATGAGATAGGAAACGGAGTCTATCCTCCATCCCGCAGGGTGCTTGAGAAGCACGGTATAGACTGCTCAGGAAAAAGAGCAAGGCTTATGAAAGGTGAAGATTACAAATATTACGACCTTTTAATAGGCATGGATGAGGAAAACATATACCATATGCGCAGAATTTGCGGCGGTGATCCTGAAGGTAAAATACACACTGTGCTTGAATACGCAGGCCGTCCGAAAGACTCCGTTGCCGATCCTTGGTATACAAGAGACTTTGAAGCCACCTGGAAAGACGTAAGCGAAGGCTGCAGCGGTCTCTTAAACCGGCTTAGAGAAAACTTATAATATAAAAAGAGACTGCTCACGCAGTCTCTTTTCATATTCAGTCACTGTCGGAAAACAGAGCTTTGGCAATATCTCCCACCTTGCTCTCTATATCTCTATGACTTATACTTTCATAGTTTTCCGGCGGCAGCATATCGAACTCTCCGTCCTCGGTATAAAGCCCGCACAAGAACTCCTGCCACTCGGAATTTATAGCGTCCATAAAGGCACTGTGCTGCTCCTGAATTTTAGTATAGCAGTTCTGCACCCTTTTAACAGCATACTCCTGCTGTTCCATGGCATCTTTTATAATCTCTGCCTTCTGCTGTTCAGCGTCCTCCACTATCTGCTTTGCACGCTCACGAGCTTTATTTACCAGCTGTTTATAGACCGCCTGTCCGGTCAGCACCGCATCCCCTATTTCAAGGGTTTTACCGTTCATAGCCTCTAACTGAGCACGCATCTGTTCGTTTTCCTCAATAAGAGCCTGAGCCTGACGGCGAATGTCCTGAAAAACAGCCTCTACCTTGTTGGCGTTATAGTATTTTTTCTTAACAACATCAATGTGAATCGAGTCAAAATATTCTTTATCCAGAGCCATAGCTTTCTCCAATCGATAAAGGGTTTATTCTATGATTATATCAGAATCGAGAACAATAATCAATGCCTCGTTTCGCGATATACATTTCAGCCTCATGGGCGGTTTTGCTCATATATTCTATCACTCTAACAGGATACTCCCCTACCGCAGTCTCTCCTGTCACCATTATAGAAGAGGCTCCGTCCAAAACAGCATTAAAAATGTCGCTCACCTCTGCTCTTGTAGGTACAGGGCTGTGTTCCATAGATGCCAGCATTTGAGTTACCACCATAAAAGGCTTGCCGTTTTGGAGGCAGACTTCCGAAATATGCTTTTGCAGTCCCGGAAGTTCCCAAAGGGACAGGGAATTTCCCAGATCTCCCCTTGCTATAACTATTAAATCTGCTTCCCTTATTATGGCTTCAAGTGCCCCTACACCTTCCATATTCTCAATTTTGGCAAATATCCTTATGTCCTCTCCGCCCGCATTTTTAAGCTCAGCTTTCAGCTCTTTCAAGTCTTCGGCGCTTCGGACGAACGGCTGCATAACCGCAGTAACCCCGAATTTCGGGGCCAATGCCAGATTTTTTTTGTCGCTTTCGGTAAGTGCAGAGGGGTGAATTTTGGTTCCCGGAAGGGCTATGCTCTTTCTGCCCTTTAAAATTCCGCCCAGCTTTACACGGGCTTTCACATATCCCTCGCCCTCATCCTCCGCTTCTAAAAGCAGCTTTCCGTCATCAAGAAGGATCTCCTGCCATCTCTTCATATGAGGAAGGCATATATCCGGAACGGGTATCCCGCCTTCGCCCAAACAAACTATCTGACCGCTTTTAAGCTCTAAAGGCTCAGCTATCTGCCCTATACGGAGTTCAGGTCCCTGCATATCTATTAAAAGTTCCGCCCTGACACCGCACTCCGCAGCCGCTTCATGCAGTGTCTCTATCTGTCCTGCCGCTTCTTCAAGGCTTGTATGAGATAGGTTCAGCCTGACCCCGCTCATGCCCTCATAAAACATGGCTTTAAGAGTTTCCCTGTCTGAGCAGCTTGGACCAAGAGTGCCGAAAATTTCAAGCATTGTCTTATTTCTCCTGTATCTCTTCAATTATCATAAGCATTATAACATAAATTCTATATGTACGAAAATAAATTTTTCAAACATAAAATAATTGTGACTTTAGGCTTTTTCCCGCCGTTTGTAAAATTTCTCTTCATTTACTCACTAAATTGTAGTATACTATAATGAGTATGTTTAACCAGTAACGCAGAACAGTCCATAGGAAATCAGAGGTGAGTTAATGGCAGAAGTAATAATGAACGGCGTAAATGCCTCCAGTAACATGTGCAAAGACTTAACAAATCGTTGTGAAGCACTGCGGGAAAAAGGTGTGGTCCCTTGCCTTGCCATACTTAGGGTAGGCAGCAAGCCGGAAGATATATCATATGAACGCAGTGCAGAAAAGCGATGCACATCGGTAGGTATAGAGGTTAAAAATATAGTTTTTCCGGACAACGCCTGTGAGCAGGAGCTTATCTCGAAGATCTGCCAGCTAAACGCTGATGACACCGTTCACGGTGTCCTTATTCTTTTACCTTTACCCCCCAGTATTAATGAACGGTCAGTCTGTGAAGCTCTTTCTCCGGAAAAAGATGTGGACGGAATAAGTTCAGGCTCTATGGCCTCCGTTTATCTTGGCTCAGGTCCGGGCTACACCCCATGTACAGCTCAGGCTGTCATGGAGCTTTTAAAATATTATAACATTCCGATTGCAGGAAAACATGCGGTTGTAGTGGGGAGAAGCCTTGTTGTAGGCCGCCCTGTCTCCATGCTTTTAATGGGTGAAAACGCCTCTGTCACCATTTGCCACAGTAAGACTGAAAATCTGGCTGATATATGCAGAAGTGCTCAGATTGTTGTGGCTGCCGCAGGACATATAAATTCAATAACGGCAGACTGCCTGTCTCCCGGACAAACTGTTGTGGATGTGGGAATAAATTTTGACGATAAAACGCAAAAAACTTTGGGTGATGTGGACTTTGAAGCCGCAGAACCCATAGTTTACGCTATAAGCCCTGTGCCTCGGGGCGTAGGTTCTGTTACTACCAGCGTTTTAGCCGCTCATGTAACCGAGGCCGCTGAGCGCAGTTTGATTCAGGGCGGATTTTAGTTTTGTTTATTCTAGTGCTGACAATGGCTTTTAAATCGGATACAGAAATAGTTCAGTTTTTTTATTTAGACATAGGCGGCAGTGTTCTGCATTTTACCTATACTGTCATAAATTTTAATGTTACCGGCTATGCCGGTTTTCTTACTGCTTTTACAGGCAGCCATATTGCCAAGACCTAACTCCCGAAAGTTAGGGCGGCAAAAATTAAAAGTTGACGAGAACGGAGTAATTTCCGCTCTCTTTTAAAAAAAGCAGCTATTTTTCATGGCTTAAAGGGAGGAATATAATGGAAAATTTGCTCATTGAGCTTTCTAATAAAGAGTTTTCTCAGGAGCTTAGCTCTAAAGCCGCCGTTCCCGGCGGTGGCGGTGCATCCGCTCTTGTGGGAGCTTTGGGCGCGTCGCTGGGGTTGATGGTTGGAAATCTGACAATAGGAAAGGCAAAATACGCCTCTTCCGAGCCTCAGATTAAAGTCCTTATGGAGGAGGCTGAAAAGCTCCGTCTAAGGCTTTTAGACCTTGTGGACGGGGATGCGGTGGCATTTGAGCCTCTGTCAAAAGCCTATTCCATACCCAAAGATGCCCCCGGCAGAGAAGAGATTATGGAAAAATGTCTTAAAGACGCTGCCGCCGTACCTATGGAAATTCTTCGTATCTGCTGCAAAGTTATCCAGCTTCAGCAGGAGTTTGCTAAGCTTGGCAGCAGCCTTGCAATATCCGACGCCGGAACAGGCGTTGCCTTCTGTCACAGTGCCATGAAAGGCGCAGCCCTCAATGTCCTTATTAATACCCGCAGCATGAAGGACAGGGCTTATGCGGAAGAGATGAATTTTGAAGTTGAAACGCTTTTAAATAACTATGAGCCTATGGCTCAAAATGTGTATAAGGAGGTGTATAACAGACTGAGCTGAGCGTTTCGGCTTTAAAAATAATACTTATGTCAGAGTAGGGTATGGCGCGTAAAGTGTCGGAGGATGGGAGTTGTCTCCGAACGAAGTACAAAAAAGTGCGCGGTGCCATATCCGCATCCGCTGCAAATGAGATAATCTCTTTTTGTGGCTCGACACGAAAGAAGGTCACAATATGAAAAAAACAAATACTCGCAGACTTGCCTTAGACGCAATGCTTGCCGCCATGTATGTGGCTCTGAGCTTGGTATCCATTAAACTTCCCAATATTAAGCTCAGCTTTGATTCCCTGCCGATTTTAGTGGCCGCCGCCCTTTTTGGGCCGGTGCACGGAATGGCAGTAGGCCTTATCGGCAGTTTTATTAACCAGATGCTTACATACGGCTTTACGGTAACCACTGTTTTGTGGATACTCCCCGCAGGCGTCCGTGGCTTGATAGTGGGTCTTTATGCAAAGAAGAAAGGCTTCAATATGAGCATGAAACAGACTGTTTTCATCGTCATACTCAGTGCTCTTGTGGTTACAGCCATTAATACATTTGTTATTTACCTTGACAGTGTTATTTTTGGCTATTACTCCTACGCTCTGGTCTTTGGGGCTATAATACCGAGAATAATCGCAGGTATTCTAACCGGGCTTATTCTCGCCTCTGTTCTTCCCTCAATAATCAATACCCTAAAAAAGAAGCTTAACTTCTGATATATAGGAAAAACCTATCACAAAATGTGATAGGTTTTTATTTTTTCAGCAATCGGGACTGCGGTTTAAAAGCGCTTTTCTCCCTTTCCAGTCCGGCATAAGTTTTGTCAGAAGGCTGTAAAAGTCCTTAGAATGGTTGGGGTGTATGAAATGGCAGAATTCGTGCATCGCCACATATTCTATACATTCCTCCGGTGCGGCAATTAGCCGCTTATTTAAGGTGATAATTCCTTTTTGCGGTATACACGAGCCCCAGCGGCTTTTCATGTCACGCATTCTGAGCGTTGGAACAGGGACACCCATTGCTTTAAATATAGGGTAGATTTTATCAGCCTGCTTTGCGAAAACTTCTCTGCACAGCTCATTTCTGAAATGTTGAAACTGTCGCTCTTTTTCCTGAAAGTTTTCCACATTCTTTGTTTCAATGCAGAGTTTTCCACCCTCTGTATAAGCGCCTTTTCTTCCTTCTTTAACCTCAAGCTCATACTCTCTGCCTAAAATATAAAAGTGCTCTCCGCTTTGATATTCGTGGACTTTTGGGGCATTTTTTGCTCTTTCGGCAAACTTTTCTCTGGCATTTAAGATGAAATCACCTTTCTCTGAGACGAATTTATCCACCCTTTCAAGGCTTATTCTGACAGGTGCGGAAACATACACCTCACCGTCAGGTTTTACACGGAGATTAATGTTTTTAACATTTTTCCTCTCAAATGTGTAACTGATAGCAGTTTCTCTGTAAAATACTGTTCTAACCGTTGTTTTTCCCATAACAAAAGCCTCTTAATTTATAGTGTCTCTGATTTCAGGCGCATATCTGTGCAGAATGAGAGTATAAGCCCCAGCCCCTCCGCATAGCGGAAGGGCTGACTTTCTGATTAAAAATCTTATTTACTGTACTTTTGGAACCAGTCCGTAATCTCGGTCAGTCTCCGCACTCTGTGGAGAGGTTTGCCGGAACGGGAAAGCTCATGATTTTCGCCGTGGAAAAGGCAAAGTCTTGCAGGTATTCCCTGAGCTTTAAGAGCAGTATACATTTGCAGGCCCTGCTCTAAGGGACAGCGGTAGTCCTCATCTGAATGTATGAAGAGAGTAGGCGTCTTAACATTTGCTGCATATTTTACCGGCGACTGCGCCCAAAGCTTTTCAGGATTTTCAAAGAAATCAGCACCGCACTGGTCGGGAGCAAAGTAATATCCTATATCGCTGACACCGTGAAAGCTGAGCCAGTTTGATATAGAACGCTGAGAAGCGGCGCAGCAGAAACGGTCTGTGTGGCCGATTATCCAGTTTGTCATAAATCCGCCGTAGCTTCCGCCGGTGACGCAAACCCGCTCAGGGTCTATTTGTGGATAGGCTTTCAGAACAGCATCGGTGAAATCCATAAGGTTATCAAAATCAGTTCCGCCGTAGTCGCCCCTAATGTCCATGAATTTATTGTCTCTGCCGTCGCCGCCCTTGGGGTTGCAGAAGAAGACAAAGTAGCCCATACCTGCCCATAACTGCATTTCATGGTAGAAAACAGGGCCGTAAACTGTTTTAGGGCCTCCGTGAATATCCAGAACCGCAGGATATTTTTTATTGGCGTCAAAATCCTTAGGGAGCAGCACCCAGCCCTCAATATTGATACCACGGCTTTCTATGTGCATGTTCTGACAGTCCGCCACATATTTTCCTTCCAGCGCTTTGTCGTTAAAGTGGCTCAGTCTTGTAATTTCTCCGCTTTCCAAATCTGCTGAATACAGCTCCTGAAGTCGGTTATCGTAAAGGGCAATCATAAGAGCTTTGGGGTTATCCTCAGAAAGGGATATTACGTCTATACTGCCCGCCTTTTCTATAACATTTTTGGTGCTTCCGTCAGGCAGGAGAGCATTGAGAACAGCATTTCCCTCTCTGGTGGCTATGTAATACAGGCATTCGCCTTTTGCCTGCCAGTCGCTGCCGCCTCCGTAACGGCAGTCACTGCCTACACTGCCGTACATATTGTATTCTTCCTTGCGCAGCAGCGTAAAATCATTACTAATGGGGTCAAACACATATATCCAGCTGTTTTCATTTACACCGTAGCGGCTGCAATCAGAGGCAGAAACCCATATTTTGCCGTTTACTTCTATCATCCTGTCTAAACTGAGTTCGGGCTTATTTACTGCCACAGTCAGCCGGTCTTTTTCCTCATTATATTTATAAATCTGTCCGTTTTTTATAGGATACTTATCGGTGAAAGCTGTTCCGTTAAAGAAAATGTCGTTTCCTATACAGACAAAGCTTCCCACATCAAGCTCAGGCTTCGTTATGCGTTTAATGCTGCCGTCATTTTTTACGGCAAAAAGAGCGGTGCGCTGTTTATTCGTAACTCCCTGACCGTTAAGCCA
>JAHHRS010000019.1 GCA_020025675.1 Oscillospiraceae bacterium | reverse complement strand
CTCCCGAAACACTTAATACTTATGCATACAGACCCAGCATTGTTTTAGACGGTGTGGGCGATATTGTGAAACATGCAGAAGCGAGTAAAAAGTAAATGATATAGAAAAAGCAGGGCAAAAGCCCTGCTTTTAATTTTAACAAGATTACCACTCCAAGTTGCGCTCGGTTTCCTTGCTGAAGACGTGTGCAACATTGCCGTTAAATTTGAAGTGTACAGTGTCACCCATATTGTAATGACCCTTCATATCAATAGTAGGAACGATAATAATAACGTCTTTGCCCTCGGCAGTTATATGCAGGTGGACGGAAGAGCCCATCATTTCTGATACGTCTACCTTGGCTGTAATTCCGCCCTCTTCGACTATATCAGTGTGTTCGGGACGAACGCCCAGAGTAACATCCTGCTCAGGAACTTTATTTGCCTTAAGTCTTGCCTGCTTCTCTTCATCAAGCACCACTTTAAGTCCGCCCAAAGTAACCACATAATTACCGTTTTCAACAGACAGGTGAGCATCAAAGAAGTTCATCTGAGGAGTGCCTATGAAGCCTGCAACAAAAAGGTTGCGGGGATTATTGAATACTTCCTGAGGAGTGCCTATCTGCTGAATATATCCGTCACGCATAATAACGATACGGTCACCCAGAGTCATAGCCTCAGTCTGGTCATGGGTAACGTAAATAAATGTTGTATTAATGCGCTCACGCAGCTTAATTATCTCTGCACGCATCTGGTTGCGCAATTTTGCGTCCAGGTTTGAGAGAGGCTCGTCCATCAAAAATACTGCAGGGTCACGGACGATAGCGCGGCCGATAGCAACACGCTGTCTCTGACCGCCGGAAAGAGCCTTTGGCTTACGCTCAAGATACTGGGTAATATCCAAAATCTCAGCAGCCTCACGAACTTTCTTATCTATAACATCTTTGCTCTCCTTGCGGAGTTTCAGTGAGAATGCCATATTCTCGTACACAGTCATGTGGGGGTACAGTGCATAGTTCTGAAAAACCATGGCGATGTCTCTGTCCTTGGGGGCCACGTCATTCATGAGCTTACCGTCAATATAAAGCTCGCCGTCAGAAATCTCTTCAAGACCCGCTATCATTCTCAGAGTAGTGGACTTACCGCAGCCGGAAGGACCTACAAGAACAATAAATTCCTTATCGGCAATATCAAGATTGAACTCCTGAACTGCCACTACGCCCTGCTCGGTAATCTGAAGATTATTCTTCTTATCCTCTTCCTCGCCTTTTTTCTTTTTCTTCTTTTTCTTGGTCTCACCGCTAACAAAAGGGTAAACTTTTTTGACGTTCTTCAGTGATACAGTTGCCATAAATTCGACTCTAAATGTTCAGCCTCCGCTAAGAACATTCTCGCAAATGACCGCTTGTGCCATTTGCATTACGACAGGTCTCCACACTGCCGCACCCTGAGCCTGAGGGAAAAGCATTTCCTCCTATTAGAGCTGTGTACGACTTTAGAAATGGAGAGCCGGACACGCAATCAATTTAGGTTATATTTTCACATATAACCTATCTCATTATACATGGACTTTTCCCTATTCACAATCCAAAATTAGCTCAAATATATTGTATACTTTGTACAAAATTTTTATGTTATTTTTTCCATTTGCGCCACATAAATTTTACCTATAAAGGAATTTTGAGAGGCGTTTTTATGAATATATTAAAAAAGGGAAGTTTTGGCCCTCATGTCTCACTTTTACAGCTTGCATTAAACCGTTCAGGCTTTGGAGAGCTTCAAAAAGACGGTATTTTCGGCCCGAAAACCGAAAACGCCCTTAAAAATTTTCAGTCAAAAGTCGGGCTAATTCCCGACGGTATATGCGGAGAACTGAGCCAGCAGGCACTAATGCCATGGTATACCGGCTATCTTCGGGTAAAAATTCAGCCCGGTGACAGCTTTTACAGTCTTTCCCAACGTTTTCGTACCTCACTTGAGGCTATTATAATTGCAAATCCAAATATTTCTCCTGAAAATCTCCAAATCGGCAGCAGCATTATTATTCCTCTTCCTTTTGATGTTGTCCCTACCGATATAGATTACTGCTCAGAACTTATAGGATTTTGTGTCACGGGGCTGAATGCTCGATACCCATTCCTTAAGATCGGCAATATAGGTAAAAGTACAATGGGTAAGCCAATCTGGAGTATAATACTCGGAACCGGCAAAAACAGAGTGGCTTACAATGCCTCACATCACGCCAACGAGTGGATAACTACTCCTATTCTTCTTAAATTTGCGGAGGACTTTTCCACAAAATACGCCTCAGACGGTGAAATTTACGGTGAAAGAGCCTCGGAAATCTTTAATTATTCCACAATTTGCATTATTCCCGCTGTTAATCCGGATGGTATTGACCTTGTAACAGGTGCGCTGAACAGCGGTGAATTCTACATGAAGGCAAAAAAAATTGCACTTGACTACCCTGTTTTTCCTTTTCCCTCAGGGTGGAAGGCAAATATAGCAGGTACGGATTTAAATCTTCAATACCCGGCAGACTGGGAACAGGCCAAAAAGAACAAGTACGCTCAGGGCATAGTTTCTCCGGCTCCCGGGGATTTTGTGGGACCTTATCCGTTATCGGCTGTGGAGAGCAGAGCCATGTATGATTTTACTATGAGCTTCAATCCTTCCCTGATTCTTGCCTATCACACCCAAGGAAATGTTATTTATTGGAAATATTCAGACTATGAACCATTCAATTCCCGTCGTATTGCGCAGCTGTTTTCCACAATTTCAGGATATTCTGTGGAAAACACTCCCTATGCTTCCGCTTTTGCAGGCTATAAAGACTGGTTTATAAAAGCTTTCAACCGTCCCGGCTACACAATTGAGGCCGGTTTGGGGAAAAATCCCCTTCCTATCTCAGATTTTCCCGAAATTTACGAGAAAAATATAGGAATTTTAACACTGGGAGCTATTGTTACATAATTTATGCCTTTCTATTTTCAAGGCTGTAAAAAATTGCTGTGAAACAAATGTTTCACAGCAATTTTCTATTTTTCACTAACAGCAGTTCCGAAATAAATCACGTCGCTTATCGGTTTCTCCCAGCCGAACTGAACCGGATTTATAAGCTCGGTGTTAAAAACAGTAGTAGCAGTCTGTCCGCCGTCAAGAGCATAAGCTTTTACGCAGCCTGCACGAAGCATTGCGTCAGCTGCATCACGCAAGGTTGCAAGATAATAATAACCGGGCTGCTGACAGTTAATATTTAAAGCAAGATAATGTTTATCTCCCAGCATTCCCAGAGCGCTTCTTGCATAATGGTCATTAATTTCTCCCCACTGGTAAGTGTCGGGGCACATATCTTTTCCATCATCAATTAACACCGGGCCGAATGCCAAAGAAAACAGTATATCATTTTCATCAACAAAGGCCTGAGCCTCCTCCTGAGTGGTAAACTGTCCGCGATAAGAGAAAAGCATATCTCCGTCAGTTGTTATATAACATGTGTCGCAGGTATCAGGGTCAAAACGGTAAATTTCACGGTTATAAACAACTATTCCGCAGTTTCTGTCATGGTGATAAAAATCGCCTCCCAGAGTTAAAACAGCGTTGCAATCAGCTGCAAAGTCCGAGGTTGTTTTGTGCTCGAAGTTTTCATACTGATCTCCTGCTATTCTTCTTCTGATTTGTGAACCATCGGCTACTATTACCTCAGAGTATGTACCAACAGCTTTTGCCTCTACCTGCTGCCAGCTTATTGCCAGAATAGTTTCATCAAGATAAAAATGTATAGGTGTACCTGGAATACGCTCAATATCAGATGAGAACAAAAGTTCTCTGTCGCCTATGAGTTTTTTTGCCTCGTCACTCTGCAGCATAGCTTCAATTTCCACGGCGTCCTCAGTCACGTAGAATTTGCTCTGATCTGGTGACGGCGCTCTCAATGCTGTTTCATCTATGGAATAGCGAAAGGGGATACATGTAAGCTCTGCCGTTGCTTCTGCTTTAATATTTTCCGCCTCTGCATCAAAGTCCACTCCATCTGCCCAGCTTAAAAATCCGGCTCTAACTTCATCCCAATTTTCAATTTTCCATTCACCTTTGCCATATTTCAACAATATTGTGAATTCTGTGGATTTTTTCTGTTTTTGGCCCTCATTTAACCTTGATTTTAGCAGTTCCGTGTATAAGTTTTCCACAATTTCAGGCCTAAAGTTATTATCTTCAGTGTAAATTTCATCCGGTGTTTTAGCTTCAGCTACAATTTGGGAAAGCTTTTCATTTATTTCCCCGTTCATACCGTCTGATAAGCCCTCAAGGGTTGGATAAGACAGTATTATTTTCTGCTGTGCATTCAAACCGTCCTGCAAAGTCCCACCATCAAGTATAAAACTTATATCTGATAAGCAGTAATCGTAAAGGAGTTTTCCTTCCTCACTTTCAGGCATTTTTTCAATCTGCATAGTGACATTATCAGAAATGCCTTTTTCAAACAATTCCTCCGGCAGCTCCCCGTTTTTAACAGCTTCAAAAATCTCCCCTGTGTATAGTTCTGCAAATTCACCGGGGTCAGGGGCATTTGCGATATTCATTCTTTGCTTTATAAAATATGCAGCCGTCAGCATCGCCGCAAGTAAAACAGGTATAAGAACAATGAGCAGTATTTTCTTTGACTTGCCCATATTTTTCCTCCTTTTATGATATTTAAAAAGGGACTTTGGTTTAAACAAAGTCCCTTGATTTTTAGAAATCAGCGTTTCCGGTAGTTCTGGGGTGAAGTTCAACATCTCTGATATTTGAAACGCCGGTCAGATACATGACCATACGCTCAAAGCCCAGACCGAAGCCTGCGTGACGGCATGAACCGTAACGGCGCAGATCCAGATACCACCAGTAATCTTCCTTATTAAGTCCCAGCTCGTCCATGCGCTTTTCGAGCATATCAAGGCGCTCCTCACGCTGGCTTCCGCCGATTATTTCTCCAATTCCGGGAACAAGGCAGTCGGCTGCAGCCACGGTCTTTCCGTCATCATTCATGCGCATATAGAATGCCTTTATATCCTTCGGGTAATCGGTTATGAAAACAGGCTTTTTATAAACTTCCTCTGTGAGGTAACGCTCATGCTCAGTCTGCAGATCTATACCCCATTTAACGGGATATGCAAATTTCTTTCCACATTTTTCGAGGATTTCCACAGCTTCGGTGTAGCTTACACGCTCAAAATCGTTGGAAACCACATTCTGAAGTCTGGGCAGCAGGCCTTTATCCACAAATGAGTTAAAAAACTCCATTTCCTGCGGGCATTTTTCCAAAACGGTGTTTATGATGAACTTTACCATTGCCTCTGCTGTATCCATATAGTCATTAAGGTCGGCAAAGGCCATTTCCGGCTCTATCATCCAGAATTCGGCGGCATGGCGCTGAGTATAGGAAACCTCGGCACGGAAGGTGGGGCCGAAGGTATACACATCACCGAAAGCCATTGCAAAGTTTTCGGCGTTGAGCTGGCCGGAAACAGTAAGGCTGGTGGGCTTTCCGAAGAAATCCTTTGAATCGTCCACAGTTCCGTCCTCTTTAAGAGGCAGATTATTTAAATCAAGGGTAGTAACACGGAACATTTCTCCTGCGCCTTCACAGTCAGATCCGGTTATAAGGGGTGTGTGGATATACACAAAGCCTCTGCTCTGGAAAAACTCATGGACAGCCTGTGCTGCAACACTTCTGACACGGAAAACCGCAGAGAACAGGTTGGTTCTTGGTCTTAAATGCTGAATAGTGCGCAAAAATTCCACACTGTGGCGTTTTTTCTGCAATGGATAGTCAGGTGTGGAAGTTCCCTCCACTGTAATTTCGTCCGCCTTGAGCTCAAATGGCTGTTTGGCGTCGGGTGTGAGTACCAGTGTACCGTGTACTATCAGGGCGGCGCCCACATTCTGCTTTGCGATTTCGTCGTAATTATTGAGACCGGACCTCTCTAACACAATTTGCAGTGACTTAAAGCAACTGCCGTCATTAAGCTCTATAAAACCGAAGTTTTTCATGTCGCGTATTGTTCTGACCCAGCCGCAGACTGTTATGACTTTACCGTCGAAAGCTGAAGCGTCGGCATATATGCCGGAAATTTTCTGATGCTTCATGTGGCACCTATCCTTTCTTTGTGTCATTTGACACTCATATTTTATATATCGGCCTTTTGGCCGTTTTTTTATTATATACAGTATTTACATTTTTTTCAACTAAAACTTAAATTCAGAATATAAATTCAATGGGTCTTGGATAATTGCAAAGTTCTATGTCCATATGTTTTCCTCCGTCCTCACCGTCCCTTGTCCATGCAACCGGTTTTTCGAAGGTAAATCTGGCCTTTTTCGTATGCAAAATGATCAGTTTATTGGAATCAAAGCGGTGTGTCAGCACACTGGTCAAAATGTCACCCAAGCCCTCAACACTGCCCGGATCTTTTACAAGCACAAGTTCTGAAATTCCGTCACCTAAGCTGACCATTTCTTCTCTCAGCTTAACTATTCCTGCAACGGATGTAGAATTAGAGAGACTTCCATATACAAGCTTTTCTTCTATCACTCCGCCGTCATATTCAACTCTTGTGTTATAGCTTTCAATCTTGGGAAGCTGCATTGCCCCCTTTAATATATATGCCAAATGTCCAAGTATTTTTTTCTGATTCTGGGGTGTTTCGTAGCTTACCTCAGTAAAAGCACCAAACGCGGCAATATAAGCAAAATATTTATCTTTTCCAAAACCGCCAACATCGTATGGGTGGGGTTCTCCACCTAAAATTCTTTTTGCCGCTCCAACTGTGTCATTTTTAGGCAGAGCAAGTGTTGTGGCAACATCATTTGAAGTACCCATAGGGATATATCCCAGTTTCGGCGGGTTTTTAAGTTTCATAAGTCCGCCTATTACTTCGCTCAAAGTTCCGTCTCCGCCAATACACGCAGCCACATCATATTCCTGGCCGTGATCACTTGCAAATTTTGTGGCTTCGCCCGGCCCGGTTGTAAAATAAAGGGTTGTTCTGTATCCGCCTCTGTCCAGTATGTTCAGAGCTTCACCCAAATTCTGCTTATATTCGCCTCTTCCTGCAGCCGGATTAATTATGAGCATCAATTTCTTTGCCATTTCATCACCTTTGTCCGTAGTGTAGTAATTGTATTATACCTTATTTTCTCCCACACTTCAATGCCGTCTGTATTTCCCCATATAATGCCAAAGGGACGCAGAAAACTGCGTCCCTTAACGTTGCTTTAATTATGCCATTTCGTTGAGCTTCTTGGTCATTGCAGACTTTTTATGAGCCGCATTGTTCTTGTGAAGCAAATTCTTGCCGGCCGCACGGTCAACAGACTTAACAGCAACTTTATAGGCATTGACGGCTGTCTCGCGGTTGCCTTCGGCAACAGCGGCGTCAAACTTTTTCATGTTGGTCTTGAGTTCGGTCTTCTCAGCCTTGTTCTTAGCTCTGAGCTGTTTGGACTTAACGTCTCTCTTTGCAGAAGATTTGATGTTTGCCATATTTCAATCGCCACCTCCTCCTATAAATTTGAGTTAAGATAACTCGCATTTAGGGATTATAACAAAGTTTCTCTTGAAAATCAAGCACTTTTTCAAAAAAATTATTATATTTTTTTAAGCTTGCTGTCAATAATAGAATAGAATTTATTAAAGCATAATATATGGGCAGGAGGATTGTAAAAATGTCAATATATGGAAGAACAGATTTAGCGGTTGAGGCAAGAGATTTACGCATAAAAGATAATAAAAAAGTCTCTGAGTTAAAAGGAGTAAAAGCAAAAAAAGAAATAATAAACGGAATAGAGCTGTCCACTGTTGAAATTCTGAATGAAGAAGGTGCCGCTGCCCTTGGAAAACCTATTGGAAAATACTTTACTATGCAGCTAAATGAGCGATATGAAAGAGGGTCTGATATTTTCTCTTCTGCTGCCACAGCATTGGCACAACTTATAAAAGATTGTATTCCATTAAATGAACCATCAGTCTTTCTTATAGCAGCTCTTGGAAATTCCGACATTACACCTGACGCTCTTGGCTCAATAGCTGCTTCAAATATCATAGTTACCCAGCATTTAAAAAACACAATGCCTGAAGAATTCAAAAGTTTTTCAACCACCATGCTTTGCCGCACCGGTGTGTTGGGTACAACCGGCATAGAAAGTGCCGCCCAGATAAAAGCTTTGTGTGAGAGATTTAAGCCTGACTGTGTTATTGCAATAGACGCATTGGCAGGTGTTGAGCTTAACAGACTTTGCCATTCATTTCAGGTTAGCAGCAGCGGAATTTCACCCGGTTCCGGTGTCGGTAACAACAGGCAGGAGCTTTCTTTTCAAAGCTTAGGTGTACCTGTTGTATCTATAGGAGTTCCCACTGTTATAGATGCAGCCCAGTATTCGGATTTACCCGAACTTAAGGGAATGTTTGTTACTCCCCGTGATATTGACTCTGCTGTTCGCTCTGCAGGCAGACTTATAGGTTATGGGATAAATTTAGCCATTCACCCTATGATAAGCATAGAAGATATAGATATGCTTGTTGGCTAAAAATGTTTCATGTGAAACATTTCGAATTATTATACGTTTTCACTTTCCCATAAATCAGTGTAAAATCTGCAAATGTTTCACGTGAAACCTAAAAACTTTTAAAATGTTTTACGTGAAACATTGAAAAAGCTTTTTTTTGCTGATATAATATCCGAGAACAAAAAAATAAATATGGGTAGGAGAGTGAAAATGGCCAAAACAATTGCAATCACAAACCAAAAGGGCGGCGTAGGAAAAACCACAACCTGTGTTAATCTCTGCGCCGCACTCACAATAAAAGGGAAACGTGCTTTGCTTGTAGACTGTGACCCTCAGGGTAATGGAAGCTCAGGAATGGGCGTTTCAAAAAATCAACGTCCCAACACCTATGATATTTTAATTAACGGTACTCAGGCAATGGACTGTATCGTACATACTAAATACGGAGATGTTATCCCAACCGGAAAAGAACTTGCAGCAGCCTCCGTTGAACTCATAGATTCCAAAAAAAGAGAATTTGTTCTCAAAAATGCTCTTCTTTCTCTTTACAGTGACTATGACTATATTTTGCTTGACTGTCCTCCTTCACTTGAACTTCTAACCGTAAACGCATTAGTTGCGGCCGACAGCGTAATAATTCCTATGCAGTGTGAGTACTATGCCCTTGAAGGCATAGTAGATTTAATTAGCAGTATAAAAATGTGTAAAAAGCATTTAAATAAAAGGCTCGAGATTGAAGGAATTTTACTCACAATGTATGACTCAAGAACGAATCTTACAACTCAAGTCGCAAATGAACTGAGAAAATTTCTAAAAGGAAAAGTTTACGATACTGTCATACCCAGAAGTATTCGTCTGTCTGAAGCGCCAAGCCACGGAATTCCCGGTGTGGCTTATGACAGATTTAATAAAGGCAGCAAAGGATATATGGCACTGGCGGATGAATTTTTACGCAGGTCAGAACTATAAGGAGGTAAAATGTCAGCTAAAGAAAAAAGAGGTCTGGGAGTCGGACTTGATATTCTGTTTGGCGGGGAAGACTATGATGAAGAAGTCGATTCTGAACTTTTAACTCTGCCAATAAGCAAAGTAGAACCTAATAAAGACCAGCCAAGAGAATATTTTGATGAAAAGGCTTTACAGGATCTTGCAGATTCAATTGCTCAATTTGGATTGATACAGCCTATTGTAGCAAGAAAATTGAAAAGCGGATATTATCAAATAATTGCCGGTGAACGCCGTTGGAGAGCATCCAGAATAGCAGGTCTTACTGAAATTCCGGTTAGAGTAATAACAGCCGACGACAGACGCACGGCAGAACTTGCTCTTGTAGAAAATCTTCAAAGAGAGGATTTAAATCCAATAGAAGAAGCAAAAGGATATAAAAGTCTTATTGAAGAATACGGACTAACCCAGGAAGAGACAGCAAAAAGCGTAGGTCGGTCACGCCCCGCTATTACAAATTCACTTAGACTCTTAAGTCTAAGCCCTAAAGTTTTGAGCTTAGTGGAAAGCGGAGAACTGTCAGCCGGACACGCACGAGCACTTGTGCCCATAGAAAACAGTGAAAAGCAGCTGAAAGCAGCAAATGAGGTAATTAAAAAAAGCCTTTCCGTACGAAAAACAGAAAGACTTGCTTCAAATATACTGAAAGAAAAACCTAATTTTGAAGAAAATAATAAAAATGAAATAAATGTAGACTATGCGGCAGAAATTTCTTCAGAACTATCAGCTATTCTGGGAAGAAAAGTCAAGCTGGTTGACGGAAAAAGAACAGGAAAAATAGAAATAGAATTTTACGGTGCAGATGACAGGGAAGCACTGATAAACGCATTAAAGAAAATATAACATACAGGAGAAAATGAAATGCTGGACATTAAATTTGTAAGGGAAAACCCCGAAATAGTAAAAGAAAATATAAAAAAGAAATTTCAGGACCATAAACTTCCCATGGTGGACAGAGTTTTAGAGCTGGATGAAAAAAACAGAGCAGCTATAACAGAGGCAAGCACCCTGCGGGCATCAAGAAACAGCCTTTCAAAGCAGATAGGAATGTTGATGGGACAGGCAAAAAAAGACCCTTCAAAGCTTGAAGAAGCTGAAAAAGTTAAGGCTCAGGTCAAGGAAAACGCTGAAAGACTGGCTGAACTTGAAAAATTGGAAGACGCTTATGCAGAAGAAATACACAAGCTTATGCTTAATATTCCGAATATTATAGACCCCAGCGTTCCAATAGGTCCTGATGACAGCGCAAATGTTGAAGTTCAGCGCTTCGGTGAGCCTGTCGTTCCCGATTACGAAATTCCTTATCATACTGAAATAATGGAAAAACTTAACGGCGTAGATATGGACGCTGCAGGAAGAGTTTCCGGAAACGGTTTCTACTACCTTATGGGCGATATTGCCAGACTTCACTCCGCAGTTTTGGCATATGCAAGAGATTTCATGATAAATAAAGGCTTTGTTTATTGTATTCCTCCTTTTATGATTCATGGCAACGTAGTTGAAGGCGTTATGAGTCAAACCGATATGGACGCTATGATGTACAAAATTGAGGGAGAAGACCTTTATCTTATCGGAACCTCCGAGCACTCCATGATAGGAAAATTTATTGACCAGATTATCCCCGAAAGCAGCCTTCCCCAAACCCTCACCAGCTATTCTCCCTGCTTCCGCAAGGAAAAAGGAGCTCACGGAATAGAAGAAAGGGGAGTTTACCGCATTCATCAGTTTGAAAAACAGGAAATGATAGTAGTCTGCAAACCAGAAGATTCCATGCAATGGTATGAAAAAATGTGGCGCTATTCCGTTGAACTTTTCAGAAGTCTTGAAATTCCCGTACGTCAGCTTGAGTGCTGTTCCGGCGACTTAGCAGATCTTAAAGTTAAATCATGTGATATTGAGGCATGGAGTCCCAGACAGAAAAAATATTTTGAAGTATGTTCCTGCTCTAATTTAGGTGACGCTCAGGCAAGACGGCTTAAAATGCGAGTAAAAGGTGAGGACGGTAAAATTTATCTTCCCCATACCCTGAATAATACCGTTGTTGCTCCTCCCAGAATGCTCATTGCTCTGTTGGAAAATCACTATCAGGCTGACGGAAGTATAACAATTCCGGAGGTTCTGCAAAAATATATGGGGGAAACCAAAGTTCTTATTCCAAATAAATGAATTTTTAGCCTTAGATAAGACAGCATCAGCCATTAAATATAAAAATTACTTTGCTGCCTTATTTAAAATTAACCTTTATTAAGACAATAAAAGCCTCAAAAATACTATATATTTACTAAAAAAGCACAAAATTATTCGTATATATCTATATTTCGAATGATTTTGTGCTTTTATTTTATAAAATTTTAGTCTGCGTCTTATTTTTTTATAATCCTCCGCTTTATTCTTTACCTCTCTTCTATATTATATTTATATATTGCAAAATTCATGTTTTTTTGGTATACTTAGTAAGTTAGGAATACTATAAATATGTGAGGTAAAGGGTATGAACTCTATACAAGATATATGGGATGAAATAATAAAAATACTCTCCAAAGAGCTTACCCCCACAGCAATTACCACATGGTTTTCAGACTGTGAAGCAGTAGAAATAGAAGACTGCCGTCTGGTTCTCCATACAAGCAATGACTTTAAACGGAGTATTATTGTCTCCCGATTCGGTGACAGCATAAAAGCCGCTTTACACGATTTGTTTGCCAGTGATTTTGAGCTGATGGTTCTGGCCGGAGACGAAATAAACGAATATTCAAAAGAAAAAAAAGAAGAAAACAGCCTGCCGGAGATGGATGGTTACACATTTGACAGATTTATAGTAGGCGCTTCCAACAAATTTGCCCATGCGGCGGCTATTGCAGTATCGGAAAACCCCGGCAAAATTTATAATCCGCTTTTTATATACGGTAACTCCGGTCTGGGCAAAACCCATTTGCTGCTGGCCATAGGTCAGGCTATTCACGAAAAGGACCCAACAAAAAAAATATCCTATATTAAGGGTGACGAATTTACAAACCAGCTGATTAAATCCATTAAAGACGGTACAGGAGAAGAATTCAGGCATAAATACAGAAATGTTGAGTTATTTCTTGTAGATGATATACAATTTATTGCAGGTAAGCAGCAGACTCAGAACGAGTTTTTCCATACCTTCAACAATATATACGAGGCGGGCCATCAGATTGTTATAACATCAGATAGGCCTCCCCTTGAAATGTCTCTTTTGGATGATCGTCTTCGTACACGTTTTGAGGGCGGACTTATGGCTGATATAGAACCCCCTGATTTAGAAACAAGAATGGCTATAATCCGTAATAAAGCGGCTCAATTGGGTATAATTCTATCAGATGATGCTGTAACTTATATAGCAGAAAATATAACTGCTAATATAAGGCAGCTTGAAGGAGTTATAAAACGTCTCACAGCTTATAAGGAAATTCTGGATGATGTCATAACCATAGACTCCGTGAAACGTGCAATTAAAGACGTTATAAGGATAGGTACTTATATTCCTACGCCTGAAATTATTATAAAAGAAACTGCCAGATACTATTCTCTGGATGAAAGTGACCTGAGAGGTCAAAGCCGAGCAAAAAATACCGCAACGGCAAGACAGGTTTCCATGTACCTTATGCGTTCTCTTACAAATCTTTCGCTTAAAGATATAGGTGCCGAATATGAAAACAGAAACCACGCCACCGTTTTAAGCTCAATCCGCAAAATTGAGGATATGCTTAAAAATGATCCCAAAATGGCTGTAACGGTTCGAGATATAACTTCCAACATTAACTCCATGTGAGTTAAATTTTTTCAACATTTCCATGTGGAAAACTTAATAACGAAATGTTAATAAGTTTTGTTTAACAAAGGCTGTTAATAACTCTAAAATAATCAACAAAATAATCAACAGCGAAAAGTCTTGAATTTCAATGCTTTCCATGGGTTTTCCACATAAAAAATCCCTACTACTATTACTACGAAAAAATTATTATTTATTATTATATATAGACCAATTTTAGATGTTCGGGGAGGAACAGTTAATGATAGTTTCCTGCGAAAAGCATACTTTACAATCTGCATGCACAGTTGCAATGCGAGCAACAGCTGCCAAAAGCCCTATAAAAGCTTTGGAAGGATTGCTGCTTGAAGCAAATAACAACAGCCTTAAAATAACTGGATATAATTTAAGAGAAGGTATTTATACAAAAACCGAAGCAGACGTGAAGGAAAACGGATCGGTAGTTCTGGAAGCAAGATTTATAAGCGAAATGCTTAGAAGATTTCCGGATGGTATTCTAACAATTAGTTCAGACTCAAATGACAACGTTACCGTTAAATGCGGAAGAAGTAAAATCGAGTTTATGGGCTTTAGCGCAGATGAATATCCGGAAATTCCGGCAGTTGATGAGCTTAGAAGTATAGTTTTACCTCAGAAATTACTGCGAAGCATGATAAACCAAAGCATTTTTGCTGTTTCTGACAGCGATATTCGTCCAATTTACACCGGAAGCCTTTTTGAAATAGAGGGAGATATGCTGACTGTTGTGTCAGTTGACGGTTATAGACTTGCAAAACGTACTGAGAAACTGGAAAACGCTCAAATGGAAAACTGCGAATTCGTAGTTCCGGGTGCTGCACTTAATGATATTGAGCGCATTTGTACCGACGAAGAAGGAGATGTAACAATTTCCGTAGGTGAAAAACACATCGCTTTTATGATTGGAGAAACAGTTGTTATATCCCGCAGACTTGAAGGAACATTTCTAAATTACAGAAAATCTATTCCCGATACCTTTAAATACGAGGTCAAGGTTGAGAGAGCAGAGTTCATGTCATCTGTTGAGCGTGTAGCTCTTGTTATAACAGAAAAAAATAACAGTCCTATACGTATAAGATTTGAAGACGGAAACATTGATTGCCGCTGCCTTACATCCATGGGAAGCGCCGAAGATATATGTGTTTGCGAGGGAAACGGCGAAGATACAGAGATTGGCTTTAATGAAAAATATATAATGGACGCTTTAAAAGCCGCAGCAAAGGATGAAGTTATTATCTGCTTTAATACTCCGTCCACCCCATGCGTTATAAAAGCTGCAGACGGAACTGAAAACTTCACCTATATGATATTACCTATGAGATTAAGAGCCGGAGACTGATTATGGAAAAAATAAAGATAGACACAGAATTTATAAAATTAGACTCACTTTTAAAATTTGCTGCCCTTGTAGCTACCGGCGGTGAGGCAAAGCTTGTTATATCCGAAGGAATGGTAAAGGTAAACGGTGAGGTTTGTACCATGAGGGGCAAGAAAATTCGCTCCGGTGACAAGGTAAGCTTTAATAAAAACGAGCTGCTTATAGAATGAGAGTAAAAAAATTAGCTCTTAACGGCTTTAGAAATTACGATTTTGAAACAGTTGAATTTTCCGACGGTACAAATGTAATTTCAGGTCCCAATGCCCAAGGCAAAACCAATCTGCTGGAAAGTGTTTATATGCTCTCATGCGGCAGAAGTTTCAGAACCAGATTTGACAGAGAACTTATAGGCTTTAATAATTCATACGCTGAAATTCTGGCCGATATATACAGTTACCACAGAGACCAGACTGTAAATATTAAATTGAGCCAGGGAAAAGCAAAGAAAATCACTGTAAACGGAGTAAAAAAAAGGGGCTCAGAGCTTTCTGAGACCCTTAATACAGTTTTATTCTGTCCGGACGATCTGAATTTAATAAAGGACGGAGCCGCTGTAAGGCGGAAGTTAATGGATAATGCCATAAGTCAGATTCGTCCCAGATATGCCGAGTTATTATCGGAATACAACAAATTATATGAAAATAAAAGCCGTATTTTAAAGGATTGGCGGGAAAAACCATCCCTTTTGGACACATTAGATGATTTTTCAGAGGGAATGTGCCGTGTATCGGCTCAGATTATAAGATATAGGGCATCTTTTGCTAAAAGACTTAATTCGGCTGCACCGCCTATTCACAGTGAATTTTCCGGCAACGGAGAAAAGCTGGAAATTCAATATAAAACTGTAAGCACGGTAAAAGACCCTTTCGCATCGGCAAAAGAGATTTATTACGATATATGCGAGCATCAGGAGAGACACAGAGAAGCAGAGATTTCTTCAGCTCAATGTCTTACCGGCGCTCATAAGGACGATTTGGAAATACTTATTAACGGCAGATCAGCCAGAAACTTTGCATCTCAGGGGCAGACAAGAACTGCGGCACTGTCATTAAAATTGGCAGAACGCGAGATTTTCCTTGATGAAACAGGGGAATATCCGATTTTACTTTTAGATGATGTCCTTTCCGAGTTAGATGTTAAGCGGCAGGAATTTGTTTTAAACCGTATAGGAGGAGGACAGACTCTTATCAGCTGCTGCGAGGACGAAGGTATTTCACAGCGGACCGGAGGCAAAGTAATTTTTGTGGAAAAAGGAAGGATACGCTGATGTATCTCCATCTGGGAAAAGGTAAAATTATAAATACCGATAGCTTAATAGGTATTTTTGATCTGGACATAACCTCTCAGTCTTATTTGACAAGAAAATTTCTAACATCGTCTGAAAAGGCAGGACAGGTCATAAATGCGGCGGAGGATATTCCTAAAAGCTTCGTAATTTGCCAAGAAAACGGGAAAATCAGTGTTTATCTGAGCCAGATGGCATCTTCCACCCTGCTTCGCCGCGCGGAAGAAAGCATAATGTAAATATTGGAGGCACAAATGTCTGATTTAACAGAAAAAGTAACAAAGGAATATGACGCTTCACAAATTCAGGTTCTTGAGGGGTTGGAAGCAGTCCGTGTACGCCCTGGTATGTATATAGGCTCTACCTCATCCTCAGGGTTACACCATCTTGTTTATGAGATTGTGGATAATGCCATTGACGAAGCACTTGCCGGTTACTGCGACCATATAGAGGTCACAATAGAAGAAGGAAACATTATACGGGTAAGCGATAACGGTCGTGGTATTCCTGTAGATATTCAGGAGCAGACCGGTAAATCTGCCCTTGAGGTGGTTTTCACCGTTCTTCATGCCGGCGGTAAATTCGGCGGCGGAGGATATAAGGTTTCCGGCGGTTTGCACGGGGTTGGTGCCTCAGTTGTTAACGCTCTTTCCGAGTGGCTTGAAGTTCAGGTTCACAAGGACGGGAAAATTTATGAGATGAAATTTTCCCGCGGAGAAATTACAGAACATATTACCGTTGTGGGAAATACCGACAGAACAGGTACGGTAGTTCGCTTTAAGCCCGACTATCAGATGTTTGATGACCTTGTATATGACTATGAAGTTATACACACACGTATGCGTGAACAGGCTTTCCTTAACGGCGGTCTGAAAATCTGTGTTGAGGATAAGAGGGCAGGAAAAGAGCATAAGGATGAAATGTGCTATGAGGGCGGAATAAAAGAGTATGTTTCATACCTAAACAAGCATAAAAATACTATACAAGATGATATTATTTATCTCAGCGGCAGCAAAGACAATGCCGTTGCGGAAATTGCGCTGCAGTATAACGACGGTTACAGCGAAAATATCGTTTCTTTTGCAAACGATATACACACACCCGAAGGCGGTATGCATGAAACCGGATTTAAAGCTGCACTCACAAGAGTTATAAATGCCTACGGAATAAAAAATAACATACTCAAAAATGACGATAAACTCTCCGGCGAAGACGTTCGTGAGGGCATGGCGGCAGTAATTTCCGTAAAACTTCCGGATGCACAGTTTGAAGGACAGACAAAGCAGAAATTAGGTAACGCTTATATTAGAACCCTTGTTGACGGCATAGTTTCCGAGCAGCTTGCTATATACTTTGAGGAACATCCCGCACAGGCAAAGGCAATAATTGAGAAGTCTATGACTGCAAGCCGTGCAAGAGAGGCGGCTAAAAAGGCCAGAGAGTCTGTTCGCAGAAAAACCGGACTTGAAAGCGGTCAGATGCCGGATAAATTACAAGACTGCAACGAAAAAGACCCCTCTCTGTGCGAAATCTATATCGTGGAGGGTGACTCCGCCGCAGGCTCTGCAATTCAGGGAAGAGACAGCCGTTTTCAGGCCATACTTGCAATGTGGGGTAAAATGCTGAATGTGGAAAAAGCCAGAGCCGACCGTGTTTACGGAAATGACAAGCTTTATCCCATTATCTGCGCTTTGGGCGCTGGAATAGGTGACGAATTCAACATAGAAAAACTTCGTTATCACAAAATCATAATCATGGCCGATGCTGATGTGGACGGCTCACATATAAGAACCTTGCTCCTTACTTTCTTCTTCCGCTATATGAGACCTCTCATAGAAAACGGATATGTATATTCTGCCGTTCCTCCTCTCTACAAGATTTCCAGAGGAAAAACCCAGAAGGTCGCATACTCCGACAAACAGAGAGATATGCTCAGTGCCGAAATGAGAGAAGATAATCCCAATGCCAGAATTGAAATATCCCGATACAAAGGCCTTGGTGAAATGGACCCACATGAACTTTGGGAAACCACAATGAACCCGGAAACAAGAACTCTCCGCCGTATTACATTAGAGGATGCAGTAGAGGCGGACCAGATTTTCACGGTTTTAATGGGTGAAGATGTGGAACCCAGAAGAGACTGGATAGAAAATAATGCAAAACATGTTGTCAATCTTGATATTTAAGGAGGCGAAATCAGATGGCACACAGAAGAGACTATAAGCCTGAGGATATCGCATTTCCAAATCAGGCAATAACCCAATCCGATCTGGTCAAGGAAATGAAGACAAGTTATATAGACTATGCTATGTCTGTTATAATAAGCCGAGCTTTGCCGGATGTGCGTGACGGTCTTAAACCTGTACACAGAAGAATACTTTATGCGCTTTACGAGGACGGACTTACTGCGGATAAGCCCTTTAAAAAATCCGCCACCTGCGTAGGTGACGTTTTGGGTAGATACCATCCTCACGGTGACCAGTCTGTATATAACGCAATGGTAAGAATGGCGCAGGATTTTTCTATGCGCTATATGTTAGTTGACGGACACGGTAACTTCGGTTCCGTGGATGGAGATCCACCTGCTGCATACCGTTACACGGAAGCCAGACTTTCCAAAATATCCGAGGAAATGATAAGAGATATAAACAAGGATACTGTGGACTGGACTCCGAACTTTGATGAAAGCAGAAAAGAACCCAGAGTTCTGCCCTCCCGTTTCCCTAACCTTCTTGTTAACGGCTCCAGCGGTATAGCAGTTGGAATGGCTACAAATATTCCCCCTCATAACCTTAAGGAAGTAATAAATGCCTGTATTTGTATTCTTGATAATCCGGAGGCCACTCTTTCAGATTTAATGGAGCATATAAGCGGACCGGATTTCCCCACAAAGGGCATAATTATGGGAAGAAGCGGAATTCGTCAGGCATACGCCACAGGAAGAGGCAGAGTTATAGTCAGAGCCAGAGCTGAGTTTGAAGAATTCGGACAGAACCGTACCAGAATAATCGTAACTGAGCTGCCCTATCAGGTAAATAAGCGGCAGCTTATTAAAAATATCGCCGATCAGGTACATGATAAAAGACTTGAGGGAATTTCAGACCTGCGGGATGAGACAGATCGCAATGGTATGCGCATAGTAATCGAGCTAAAGCGTGACGCAAATCCTCAGGTTGTTATGAACAGACTTTTTGCTCAGACTGCATTACAGTCCAGCTTTTCAATTAATATGCTGGCTCTTGTAAACGACCAGTCAATGCCTAAGGTACTGAATCTGAGACAAATTCTGGACGAATATCTTACTTTCCAGGAAGAAGTAATTGTAAGAAGAACAAAGTTTGACCTCAAAAAGGCTGAAGAAAGAGCACACATAGTCGAAGGCCTGCTCATAGCACAGGACAATATTGACGAAGTAATAAAGATAATCAGATCCAGCTATGACGACGCAAAGCAAAATCTTATGAATCGCTTTGGCCTTTCCGATGTACAGGCTCAGGCAATCTGCGACATGCGCCTTATTTCTCTTCAGGGACTCAATCGGGAAAAGCTTGAAAACGAGTATAAAGAACTTGAGGAAAAAATCGCATATTATAAAACACTTCTTGCAGACCCGGAACTTGTTAAAGGCGTCCTTAAAGATGAACTTACTGTTCTGCGGGACAAATACGGAGATGAGAGACGCACCGAAATTCAGGATGTTCTGGATGAAATTGACATCGAGGACCTGATAGATGAAGAAGAGTGTGTATTTACTCTCACTAATTCAGGCTACATTAAGCGCCTGCCCGTAACTGAATACAGAGCTCAGGGCAGAGGCGGTAAGGGCATAAGAGCCATGAGCACAAAGGATGAGGACTATGTTGAAACTGTATTCACAGCTTCAACTCATGACTCAATTCTCTTCTTTACCAGTGAAGGCAGAGTGTTCATGAAGAAGGGATATAATATCCCCGAAGCCGGAAGAAATGCCAGAGGCACCAATATCATAAACATTATTCAGATTGAAAACGGCGAAAAAGTCAGCGCAATGATAAACGGAAGAGGTTTTGACGAAGACAGCTACTTCTTCTTTGTCACCAAAAACGGTACTGTTAAGCGCATGACTCAGTCCGCTCTTAAAAATATCAGAGCAAACGGCATAAGAGCCCTTACTCTGGACGAGGGTGACGAGCTGATTTCCGTTATTGCAACAAACGGAAGCGAAAATATTCTTATAGCGACAAACGCTGGAATGTCTGTTTGCTTCAGCGAAAACGACGTAAGACCTATGGGCAGATCTGCAGTAGGCGTTAGAGGAATAAAACTCCGTACGGGTGATTTCGTAGTTGGTGCAGGCAGCACCTCAGCCGGTGAAGCCCTGCTCAGTATCACCGAAAAGGGATACGGAAAGCGCACAATGGTTGAGGAATATTCCGTCCACGGCAGAGGCGGCATAGGTATCAAAAACTACAACATCACAGAAAAGACCGGCAAGGTTGCAGATGTTAAGATAGTCAGCCCCGAAGACGATATTCTTGTTATTTCCGATGACGGCACAATTATACGCATGGAAGTTAAAAATATTTCTATGCTGGGCCGCTCCACTCAGGGCGTAAGAATAATGCGTCTCAGCCCCGGCAGCAGAGTAATTTCCATCGAAAATACCGAAAGCGAAAACAGCGAGGAAGAAAGCGAAGAGACTGCGGAAATTCCGACAGAAGAATAAGGAGACTCGCCCATGAATAATCGCGACAATAAGAAAAATAACAAAAACTTTTCTAACGTAATAATTTTTACAATAGTTGCCATTATTTTATTTAACCTCATAGACAGCGGCAACATAGGCGCATTATTTTTTGCAGTCATTTTCATTGCAATCGCACTTGTAATAATTCATGTGGTAAAATCCAAAGTATCAAAAGAAAATGTGGAAAAAAACGGCGGGGCAGCGGCAAAAAGCAGCTTTCAATCTCAGAATAACAGCCAGATGTGGAAAAAACGCTCTAATCCTGAGGAGGCTGTAACTGAGAAAGTCTATGCACCGAGACACGAAACTGCCCCGCAGAAACAGTATTACGACAGCTCAGATGTCTTCGACAATTACGAGAGAGACAGAAATCGGAGAATTTCTCAGCTGGATGAATTCCTTAAAAACGGAATTATTGAAAAGGACGAGTACCGTATACTCAGAAAAAAATACGAGCAGAATCAGTAAAATATGGCTATGAAACAGGTAACTATTTACACTGACGGTGCTTGCAGCGGAAACCCCGGCCCCGGCGGCTGGGGCGCTGTACTGATTTACAAAGGCGCTGAAAAAGAACTGTCCGGCGGCGAAGGACAGACTACCAACAACCGAATGGAACTGACGGCAGTTATTTCAGCTCTCCGGGCGCTTAAAGAGCCGTGCCAGGTGGAGCTTTACTCGGACTCAAAGTATGTTATTGATGCCCTGCAAAAAGGCTGGGCATGGGGATGGCGGAAAAAGGGCTGGATTAAATCCGATAAAAAGCCGGCTCTCAACCCCGATTTGTGGGAAACTTTGCTGAATCTTACGGCAAAGCATGAAATGAGCTACCACTGGGTAAAAGGCCATGCAGACAATAAATACAATGAACGTTGTGACCGTTTGGCAGTTGCGGAAAGAGAAAAATTTGTAAAGTGACGGAAAACTGAGAAAATGAAGAAAAATTACAATGATAAGCCGCTGAAGATTTTCATGTCTTATATAGCGGGACACAAAAAAATCTTTTATTTCGACATGTTCTGTGCTTTCATGGTATCGTTTATAGACCTTGTATTCCCTTATGTGTCGAAAAAAGCCATGAATACCTACCTGCCGGAAAAAATGTTTAAAACTTTTTTCATTGTGATGGGTATTCTCCTGTTAGCCTTTATAATTAAGGCCGGATTTTTCTACTTTATAACCGTTGTAGGCCACAGAATGGGTGTACTTGTGGAAAGTGACATGCGGCGGGACGTTTTTACCCATATGCAGGATCTGTCTTGCAGCTTTTATGATAAGAACCGTACAGGCGTACTTATGAGCCGCATCACCAGCGACCTTTTCGACGTAACGGAACTTGCTCATCACGGGCCTGAAAACATTCTGATATGCACCGTTACCATTGCGGGTGCTTTAATTATGATGTTTTGTATGGAGTGGCGGCTGGCGCTTGTGCTGACTCTGGTTTTACCTCTCTGCCTTTGGTTTACTCTTTCTCAGAGGATGAGAATGAAAACGGCAAATATTGAGGTGAAAAGGAAAACCGCAGAAATCTACGCCGCCATTGAAAGCAGTATCTCCGGCATAAGAACTGCAAAGGCTTTTGCAAATGAAGAGCAGGAGAGCAGTAAATTTGATGAGGCAAACGAAAAGTTCCGTGGTTCAAAAATAGAATATTATCGCTCTATGGGGCTTTACCAAAGCGGCATGGAATTTACAACCAGCATTATGCAGGTTGTGGTCATTGCATTCGGCGGTCTGCTTATAATGCAGGGGAAAATGGACTATATAGATCTGATAACATTTTCTCTCTATGTTACAACTTTTGTTTCACCAATTCGTCGTATTACACAGTTTGCTGAGCAGTACATGCAGGGAACTGCCGGTTTTGGACGTTTTCTCGAAATCATGCGTACAGAACCGGAAATTAAGGACAGCCCGGATGCAAAGGAAATTTCCAACGTTAATGGTAAAATTGATTTTGAAAACGTGAGCTTTGACTATGGTAACGGCGTTCAGGTTTTAAAAAATATTAACATCCACATAGCTCCCGGCGAAAGTCTTGCTCTGGTTGGCCCATCCGGCGGCGGAAAGACCACCATGTGTCAGCTTATCCCCAGATTTTACGATGTTACAGGCGGAAAAGTTATGGTGGACGGAGAAGATGTGCGGAATATAACTCAGGCAAGTCTCAGACAGAATATCGGAGTTATAGAGCAGAATGTTTTCATGTTTGCCGGAACAGTAAAAGAAAATATTCGCTACGGGAAACCTGATGCCACTGACGAAGAAATTGTAAAAGCTGCAATACGAGCGGAAATTCACAAAGAAATAATGGAAATGCCTGACGGCTACGATACATATATCGGCGAGCGTGGAATTATGCTTTCAGGCGGCCAGAAACAGAGAATTTCCATAGCAAGAGTATTCCTTAAAAATCCTAAAATACTTATTCTTGATGAAGCTACATCAGCCCTGGATACCGTGACAGAGCAGAGAATTCAAAAATCTCTCAATGAGCTTAGCCGCGGCAGAACTACAATAATTGTTGCCCACCGTCTTTCAACAGTTAAAGACGCTGATACAATTGCAGTGGTTGAAGGTGAGAGAATAACGGAAATGGGCTCCCATAAGGAGCTTATGGAAAAGAACGGGGTATACGCAGAACTCTGCCGTGCCCAGTCACTTGGGAAAGGGGAAAACCAAACATGCTTAAAATAAGAACCGGAACACACAGAGAGCTTGAAAAGTACTATTCCCTTATGCGGGAGGACTTTGACGAAAAAGAACTTTTGCCCAAACTCTATATCCATAAAGCAATGCTCAAGGGAGATATGGAACTTTGCCTTGTATACGATGAACAGTCCGGAATTGACCTTGCCTATGCTCTTGTAGTAAAGCGTGGAATTTACGGATATGTGCTTTTAAAGTATTTTGGTGTTCACCCATGGTACAGAGAGCAGGGCATAGGCGTTCAGGCTATGAGGCTTATAAATAAGCGCTATATAAACAAGCAGGGAATTCTGGCCGAAATTACTGTCTTTGACGATGAAGACGACCAGCTCCTTAGAAAGCTGAGAAAATTTTTCGCACGCTTCGGATATGTGAAAGTCGATTCCGATTACAAAATAGGAGGCAGCGAAGTGGAGCTTATGGTAAAGCCGATTATGGGAAATGAAAAAATTGAAAGCTTTGCCCACAGGATGATAAGAGATTTTTATTCCCGCTGTCTAAGCCCCAGAGCTATGGACAAAATGATAGATATTAAGCCTGTAAAAGACTGAAAAAGGCAGACCGCTTTAGTCATGCCCATTAAGGCTATAAATCCTTATGGGGTAATGACTTTTCGGTCTGCCCTTTTAATCCGATTGAATACGGCAAATTTAAATGATATAATTGTAGAGCTATGAATATTTTAGTAAATCAAATACTCGAAAATAAGGAAGCCGCCGCCCTCCCTGAGCTTTTGGAGAGCGGAGGACTTCCTGCGCTTGTTTCCGGATTATCGGCGGTGCACAGGGCAAACCTTGCAGCTGCGTTAAGGGAAAAACTGGACGCACCAATATTTGTTGTAAGCCCGGACGATACCTCAGCTGAAAATTTTGCCCGTGATTTAAGCACGATGCTGTGCATGGATGTAGAAAGTCTGGGAATGAGAGACTACACCTTCTATCCGGCTGAAGCCGCTTCAAGACAGGCTGAGCAAAAACGTCTGGCTCAGCTCTATGCTTTAAAGAGCGGGAAAAGCCCGGTTACAACAGCCTCAATTTCCGGCCTTATTCAGAGGACTATCTCTCCTGACGCACTTATGAAGTCAGCTTTTTTAATTGAGAGCGGTGAAAGCTGCCCAATTGAAAAGGCGGAAGAAGCCCTTATTAAGTGCGGCTACGCCAAAACCGATCAGGTTGAAGGTCCGGGACAGTTTGCCAGACGAGGCGGAATTTTAGACTTTTTTTCACCCTCTGACCGAGAGCCGGTGAGAATAGAATTCTGGGGAGACGAAATAGACTCAATGGGCTATTTTGACGTCTCAACCCAGAGAAGAACAGAACAGATCAATAGTTGTCTTATACTTCCGGCAGCGGAAACTTTGCCCACAATGGCAGAAGGCGGAGTTGAAGCGCTGTGCAAAAAATTGGAAACTTTTGCCGATAAGTATGCAAGAAAGCGCTCTTCAGAGAATGCCGCTGCACTTGCCGCCACTTTGCGGGGAGACAGCGAAAGACTGAGAGAAGGCGTAATTCTGTCAGATATTGACAGATACCTGCCCATAATCTACCCAATGGCATGCGGAGCAGACTACATACCTGAGGACGCAGTTATAATATTTGACCAGCCCGGCCGCTGCGCCCAGAGGGCAAAGGAATATATAAAGCAGCTTACCGAGGATATAAAGGAACAGCAGCGACGGGGAAGAATTGCCGTGAGTCAGGACAGCTTTCACCTGAGCTTTGAGGGATTGCTGAAACGGCTTGAGGAATTTCCCGTATATATGGCGGATGCCTTTACAGTAGGCAGAAATCCCATTCATCCTAAAACCCTTATAAGTATACCGGCAAAACAGCTTCCGTCATACGCAGGCTCTGCTCAGGCGGCGGCTGAGGATGTAAAACTCTATCTGAAACAAAACTACAAAGTAGTTGTTCTTGCAGGAGACCAGCGGCGGGCCAAGGTACTGCAGGAGTACTTTAAGGATCAGGAAATTCCTGCCCTTATATATGAAAGCCTAAAAAAATTACCGGAAAACGGCACTTGTGCCATAAGTATAGGCTCTTTTTCTTCAGGTATTGAGTACCCTGAGCTGAGGCTTGCTATTTTAAGTGACTCCCAGCTCATAAGAGGTAAAGGAAAAAAGCAGGCACATAAAAAATTACCGCCTAATAGGCAGAAAATAGAGTCATACGCAGACCTCTCCATAGGCGATTATGTGGTACACGAAAACCACGGCATAGGAAAATTTGCCGGCATAGTCAAAATGAATGTGGACGGTTTCCAGAAGGACTATGTAAAAATTTCCTACGCCGGTACAGACAGTCTTTATGTCCCCGCAACGCAGCTGGACATGGTATCAAAGTACACCGGAGCGGGTGAGGATAAGCCGGTAAAACTGTCTAAAATGGGCGGTGTTGAGTGGGCAAAGACCAGATCAAAGGCAAAGCAATCAGCTAAAATAATGGCACAGAAACTTATTGCACTTTATGCCCAGCGCCAGCGACTTCCCGGTTATGCCTTTTCTCCGGACAACGAGTGGCAGAAGGAATTTGAAGAGAATTTCGGCTACATGGAGACTGATGACCAGCTGCGATGCGTGGCTGAAATAAAAAAAGACATGGAGTCGGGCGTACCTATGGACAGACTTCTGTGCGGAGATGTGGGGTTCGGCAAAACAGAGGTGGCATTAAGAGCAGTTATGAAGTGCATTATGGATGGTAAGCAGGCCGCCATTCTGGTTCCTACTACCGTTTTGGCACAACAGCATTATCAGACTGCTTTACAAAGATTTTTTGGATTTCCGGTTAACATCGAGGTGCTGAGCCGCTTTAAAACTCCCGGACAGGCCGCAAAGGTAATCAAGAAAATAAATGACGGCACATGCGATTTGGTTATTGGAACTCACAGGTTACTGTCCAAAGACATTAAGTTTAAAAATCTTGGCCTTTTGGTTGTTGATGAGGAACAGCGTTTCGGCGTTGGACACAAGGAACACATTAAGGAAATGGCAAAGGGGGTTGATGTACTCACTCTTTCTGCCACACCTATTCCCAGAACTTTGAATATGGCAATGTCCGGAATTAGGGATATGTCAACAATAGAGGAACCACCTGAGGACAGACTTCCTGTCCAAACATTTGTTATGGAACATGACTGGGGAATTATCTGCGATGCCATAAGGAGAGAAATTCAGAGAGGCGGGCAGGTTTATTACCTTCATAACCGCATTGACGATATTGACAGAACAGCAAAGAAAATTGCTGATATGCTGGAAAATGTTACAGTGGCCGTGGCTCACGGAAAAATGGATAAAATCATGCTGGCTGAGGTTATGGATGATGTTGCAAGCGGCCAAACTCAGGTGCTTGTATGCACCACCATTATTGAAACAGGAATTGACATTCCAAACGTAAACACTATAATCATTGAGGATGCCGATAAAATGGGTCTTGCTCAACTCCACCAGATAAGGGGAAGAGTGGGCAGATCCACAAGAAAAGCTTCCGCATATCTCACCTTTAAGCGAGACAAGGTGCTGTCTGAAATTGCCGAAAAGAGGCTCAATGCCATAAGGGATTTTGCTCAGTTCGGTTCAGGCTATAAAATAGCCATGCGTGATTTGGAAATAAGAGGAGCGGGAAATCTTCTTGGTGCCGAACAGTCGGGGCACATGATAGATGTGGGCTACGACATGTACATGAAGCTTTTAAACGAGGCTGTACTTGAAGCAAGAGGAATAGAAGTTCCCCAGAGAGCAGAGTGCTCTGCAGACCTTGCTGTTGCCGCCAATATACCGGAAAAATATATTCCTTCTTCCGAACAGCGCATGGATATATACAGGCGCATAGCACTTATAAGAACAGAGCAGGAGGCTGATGACCTTATAGATGAGCTGATCGACAGATTTGGAGATCCGCCTCCCGGCGTGAATGCTCTTGTACATGTGGCACTTCTGCGCGGGGAGGCAGGAAAGGCCGGAATTACAGATATTTCCCAGAAAAACGGATACCTTCACTTTACGGTCAAGGAATTTGATATGGAAAAAGTATCGAGACTTTATGCAATGCCTGAATACAAGGGGAGACTCAGAGTGGAGGCCGGCTCCAAGCCAAGACTCAGTCTCAGGATTAACGCTAAGAACAGGGTAATTGATGAAGCCCGACGCTTTACCTCTGACTGGGAAAGGGAAAAAATTGAATAAAGAATTAATGCGGTAAATATACTTGTTAAAATTTAATTTGAATGTTATATTTCCAGTAAAACAAAAGAAAGGAATAGAGGAGCATGAAAAAATTTGTTGCTTTCGCAATTATACTGTGCCTTGTTTTTGCGGGTATAGTTGGCTTTGCTCTGAAAGACAGCTTTCCTGCAAAACAGGAAGAGAGTCCCGAACCTACTGAAATTTCCGGCACTCCGGCACCGGAAAATCAGCCGGAAGAACTGCCGGAAGTTAAGACCATAGACTATGAAGCACTCTATCAGAGTAGGGATCCCAAGGAAGTTGTAGGAAAAATAAACGGCAAAGATTTGCTGTGGCAGGAATATTTCTATAATATCTTCTCTCAGACAGCTCAGATTGAAGATTATTTTTCAAATATGGCCATGTTTGGCATTGCTCAGGATTGGGAGAGCCCGGCAGATGAAAGCGGAAAAGTTAATTTTGCAGAATTTGCCATAACCACAGTAGAGCAGAACCTTTTGCAGTCCGGAGCCATAAAGGGACTTGCAGAGGAAAATAATGTGGTTTTAGGCCAAGAGCAGATTAAAGAAATGGAAGAGCAGCGTCAAAACGACATAAAACTTTTCTGCGGGGAGGATGGAACAGAGGAGGAGTTTGAGGAATACCTCAAAACTATATATCTTACCCCCGAATTGTACGAGAACATGAACCGTATAAACCATCTGTTCCAACAGAGTTTTATAAAAATCTACGGTGAAAAAGGGGAGCTTTTAAGTGATGAAAAGGCCCTGAATTTTCTTAATGAAAATGACTATGTATATGCAAACCACATTCTCCTATCCACTGTAAATGATGAGACAGGCGAAGATCTTGATGAAGCGAGCATAAATGAGAAAAAGGCTAAGGCTGAGCAAATGGTTTCCGAATTGAGAGAAATTAAGGATAAAGACGAACTTTTAAAGCGGTTTGGAGAGCTCAAAAAGGATTTTTGTGAGGACTACGGGAAAGACTCGTTCCCGGACGGCATGACTTTTACCCCCGGAACTATGGTGCCGGAGTTTGAGCAGGCAGCTCTTAGTCTTAAAGATTATGAGATTTCAGATCCTGTTAAGTCTCCGTTTGGCTACCACGTTATAATACGTCTGCCGTTAAGTCCGGATTCCATTATAGGTTACACACAGCTGGGTACACCTGTTTCAGTGCGGGGAAATGTTGCAAATATTGAGTATTATGACAGAATTGACAAGTATGCGGACCAACTCACACTGGAATACAGTGAAGGCTTTGAAAGACCAAATCTACTTGACTACATAAAGTAATTAAAATTATGCAAAAGAAGCTGTGATTGTCACAGCTTCTTTTTTGCTTTTCCGTAAAAATAAATTCCGGGAATGAACAGAAAAGCGAATATAAAGTTTATCACCGGAATAATACGTTTTGACCAGAGGTCAAGAATTGCAGCACTTGGAGCAATTAAGGAGCCGCAAATTATTGTTAATACACCACAGAGAGGTATAACCCAGCGCTTTTTCTCCATTGAAAAAAGCTTTTCGCCGTTATAAATCGGAATATTTTCGCCCAAAGCCAAGCGAAGGCAGTGCTGCGCGGAGTATATGAGCATGGAAACCAGCATAAAGTCCGGAAATATCCATAGTGATACAGCAAGAGCCTCTATTCGCTCCAAAGAATTGAAAAATATTAAATTTCTTACCAATGAAAAGAAGGGCCACACCAGATTTGAAGTTAACTCAGCGCCGAAATTTCCAACCACAGCTATGCAAAGACTGCTAATGAGCAACACCATTAAACATGTCCACAGAGAATAGTCCCTGAAACTATGCTCCTTTTTTGGCATAAAAGCCGCAAAAAAGCAAATAAAATAAATAATTGCTGAAAGTACATCAACAGCGGCAAGGCTGCTTTTTAATACGGGCAGGGTGTCATCAATTGTAATAGGAAGCAGATTTTCCTTTGATATGGAGAAAAATGAAAAAATCAGTATAAAAATTATCAGTCCAAAAACAAACGGAAGAAGAATTTTTGCTGTCCTTACTATTGTGCGTGCTGAACCCAAAGCAGCTATTATACAGATTATGCCCATGGAAACTATGAAAAAAGGCGGCGTGCTGTATGGGTAAATAGTAGATATGAGCCGGTCGGCTCCTGCTCTTAATATAAAACCGCCATAAAGCAGAAGCCAGGCACTCATAATGAAAAGTGCGGCTTTCCCTGCTTTTTCTCCCAAAAACCTTAAACTAAGTTCTGCAAGTCCTTCACCTTCATGCCTTGCGTCCATAAGATGAGTTATAAAATAAATATATATGAGCATAACCGGAATAGCCGCCGGAGCGCTGAGGGCAGCAGCCTGATGGGCATTATCTGCCGCCGCACTTGGAAAAAGACGCATTATCGGAGACAGTAATATTAAACTTGCAAGAGCAAAAAGCTGGTTTCTGTTAAAATGATAATTGCTTTTCAATGTATCACCTTTTATCGTTTGTATGGCTAAGCTCTCCACTGACTGATATTCTTAACTCAAGAGCGGGAAGTATCTGTGCAAAATCAGTTTTCATAGCCCGAAATTTTTGAGGAGAGTTTAATTCAATGCGTCCGCCAAGACCTAAAAAGTCTGTCTGTAATTTTCTCGATAGCTGTAAAACGTATCCTGTTCGTGATGAAATTTCGGACTCCAGTTTAGAAATCATCAAATCTGTAATTTCCTCTTTGCTTACTGTGCTGTCATCTTCCATTTCAACAATGGTTGCGCTTACATCTGCAAAAACATCTATACCGATAAGCTCACCGTTTTCGCCCCACACAGGGACTACTTGGCTTTTGCCGCCGGTAGTTTCAAGCGTTACGGGTCTGCCTTTATTATCTGCAACAACAATGTCAGATATTCCCAATCTGTTTAAAAGCAAATCTACTCCTACTGCGTTTTCTCTGTCTATATATGCGCATAATTCAGGACCTTTAAAAACAGCGTAGCCTGCAGGAGCGGCAGTCATTTCAGGAGCTTTGGATTTATCATCCTTATCCTTTCCGTTTTCTGCAGCTTCACCGTATTCAAGGGCAGAAATCAGAGTACCACCGTACTTCTGAAGATTATTTATTACCTGTGCGGCAGATATTACCCTACTGTTGTTATGCAGCTTATCATTAGTCTCAATGGCCTTCAGAATTTCCGACACACCCTTGCTTTTACTTCCTACTTTACCCATAGTTTCCTTGGCACTTTTATCTTTAACCACATATAAGGGAGTGTCTATTCTGAGATCAGGAGAGCGGCAGATAAAGTTTAAATATTTTTCAATACCGTGTTTTGCAGCGTCCTCACCTATAATTATCTGATTTATATGGGAGAAAAACAGTTCATCCTCATATGAATAGTTCCGTATCTGCTCCATAGCTTCCGATATTGAATTTCCTGAACCTGTTAGACACAGAGCTTCACCGTTTCCGCTTCCGGTTGAAGCCGATGAAAGGGTAAGCTGAACTCCGCTTGGGATGTAGTCAAGCCCCATAGTCTGTATGACTTTTATCTGTTCAATATCTTTGTAATTTAAATAGATACTGCCGCAGCCGCTGAAAAGAGGAACCAGGCAGAGAATGAGTGAGAGAAGTCTTTTCATTTTTGCCGCCTTTTGTCGGGAGTATTTAATTGGGGGTCCCGAAATTTGTCTTTTTGCTTGGGTACATTTATAAGAAGCCTGAACAGTCCCCATGGTTTCCCGTCGCTTAATGGGGCTGTGTAATTTAAGCCGTAACTGTCCATAGATGCAAGGAGCAGGATTATAAGGCATGTGCCTAATGCAAGACCAAATAATCCGCTGAATATGGTGGCAACTAACAGACCTACCTGAAAAAGTCGTATGGCAGAGGCCATGTCTTGGCTTGGCAGGGTATAGCAAGATATGCCGGAGAGGGCTACAACTATTATTGCAATTGGAGAAACAACCCTTGCTTCAACAGCAGATTGTCCAACTATAAGGGCTCCGATTATAGAAACTGTGTTTCCGATTGGATTGGGAAGCCTTAAACCTGCCTCCTGCAACAGACCGAATGCTACTATCATGCCAAACACTTCAAGTGCTGTGGAAAACGGAACGTTTTGTTTTGACTCTATTATAGATATTAATAACTGCGTAGGTATCATCTCCTGATGATACATAGCCACAGCTACATAAAAAGCCGGTAAAAAAAGGCTTAGTAAAAGAGCAAAATACCTTAAAATATTTAAAGTAGTTGTAAACAAAAAGTGCATGTTACTGTCAGTTGTCACCTTCATAAACTCAGCAAAATTCACCGGCAGTACAAGTCCGACAGGAAGTCCGTCAATCAGCAGTCCCACCCTGCCTTCCATTAGATACATTGCAAAGCGGTCAGGCCTTTCCGTGTGAATAAGCTGAGGTAAAGGAGAAAGGGGGCAGTCAACTATATATTCCTCCAGAGAACCGGTTGCAAGCAGTGCATCAATGTCCAGCGCATCGAGCCTGCGTGCAGTTTCGGCAACAAGCTCAGGGTTTGCAATTCCCTCAACAAACATTATAGCTACATTTGTGTGTGACTTTCTGCCAATACTGCTTTCTGCAAGCTTAAGCCTTGGAGTGCAGATACGTCTGCGAACAAGGGCTGTGTTTACCCTGAGAATTTCAATAAAAGACTCCTTTGCACCCTTAATCGATTTTTCAAGTGTAGGTTCTGAAATACTTCGGGTCTTATCTGAACGTACCTCAAATGTAAGGGCACATTTTTCTCCGTCAAAAATCAGCGCACAGTTGCCATGAGTTAAATCGGAAATAACATCCGTGATCTTATCTCTCTTTTTGACAGAATAGCTGTATACTGAGCCCTCCATTATAATCTCAATACAACTTTTTTCGTCAGGGGCATTGGCTGCCTTTTGAGAGAGTATTAGCGGGCGAATAACATTGTCTCCCACATTTACTCCGGAAACTATTCCGTCAATCCAGCAAACATTAATAAAAATATTTCCCTCAAGACCTATATTTATTTTTCTTTTCTCAAAATCACCGCAACCGGAAAAAATACTGCTCATAAGCTGAACATCAGGTTCTAAATTCTTATAAGTTATTTCATCTGCCTGGGGAGCGGGAATTTTAAATCCATTATAATAGCACATATTGGGTATTATAACCATTAAATACCACAATATGTACAACACAAAAAAATAGTTCAAAAAAATTCAAAAAATGTGTTGACTTTGGGAGAAAATGGTGGTATTTTATATAAACACGCCAGAGAAAACGAGCGATTATAAATTATATGTAGCATAAAGTTTGAAAAAAAGAAAAAATTTCCTTTGACAAAACTTAAAAGATGCGGTATAATAAATCACCCGGTGCGAAAGCGACTGGCAGAGTACCTTGAAAATTGAACAATGTAAGAAGAAATATTAGTAAA
>JAHHRS010000018.1 GCA_020025675.1 Oscillospiraceae bacterium | reverse complement strand
TTTTCAGAAATAAATACCAACATTATTTAAGACTAAATGCAGATAATAGCAGCGAGGTGATTTTAATGAACAGCGCTCTATGGTCTGCATTTATGAAAACAGGAAATCCTATCTGCTATTTAATGGAGATTGAGGGAAGAGAAGTCAGTGACAGCGCTCCGGAGCGCGGCAAAAAAGAGCCGCCGGACTGAGGGACTACATATGGTAAACGGATATGTATAAAACAACAAAAGCCCTTGTACTGCGTGAAGTCCGCTACAAGGAGGCAGACAGAATGTTAACCCTGCTCACGGAAAGTGACGGCAGGATAACCGCAAAAGCCAGAGGTGCTTTGCGAAAGAGCAGCAAGACCGGCGCTGCCACTCAGCAGCTATGCTGGTCTGAGCTTACAATATTTGAAAACAGAGGCCGGTGGACGGTGAATGAGGGCAGCGTTATAGAGCCCTTTGAGGGGCTTAAAACTGATATTGCCGCCTTTTCACTGGGCTGCTATTTTTCCCAGCTTGCAGAGGCTGTAAGCTCCGAGGAAGAGCCGGAGGAACAGCTTTTAAGGCTGTGCCTTAACTCCCTGTTTGCTCTCAGCCGCAAGCTTTATACGCAGGAGCATATTAAGGCTGCCTTTGAGCTGCGTCTCATGTCTCTTGCAGGTTACGAGCCTGACCTTCGGGCCTGCTCACGGTGCGGAAATGAGCCTGAAAGCCCCCTGCTGTTGCTGGATTACGGGGGAGTCTGCTGTTATGACTGCAAGACCCCTGAAATGGGGGAGAGCGTCAGAATATCGGGAGACAGTCTTAAAGCCATGCGCTATATTACAGGCGCTGATGATAAGCGTTTTCTCGCCTTTAAATTGGGAGAAACGGATTTGAAAATACTGTCGAGAGCCGCCGAACGGTATACACTTTCGCACCTTGGGCGGAATTTCTCGACGCTGGATTACTGGAAGAGTGTAAAATGAGTTTTTTTGAAAAATCACTAAATACATTGGAGCTGCCGCGAGTGCTGGAAATGCTCTCTGATGAAGCCGTGTGCCAGAGCGCAAAGACTGCGGCTTTAGAGCTGAGACCTTCAGAGGAACCGGCAGAGGTGGAGCGGAATTTAAAAGAGACAAGCGCTGCAAAGCAGATGATGGTTGTGAAAGGCAGTCCTTCGTTTTCCGGCCTTAAAGATGTGCGCTCAGCTTTGCAGAGGGCGGACTTAGGCGGATGTCTCAATACAACGGAGCTTATGGACATTGCAGGGGTTCTGCGCTGTGCAAGGCTTGTAAAAGGCTACATCGGTGACGATAAACTGGAAAAAAGCTGTATCGACCACCTGTTTTCAGGTTTAAGAGCCAATAAATTTTTAGAAGAAAAAATCGGAACCTCCATAGTTGGGGAGGACGAGATAGCAGACTCTGCATCTCCCGAACTGAGCAATATACGGCGCAAAATGCGTGCCGCCGCCGCAAGAGCCAGAGAGGCATTAAATAAAATAATTTCCTCTCCTGCCTATGCAAAGGCTTTGCAGGAGCCTATAATCACCATGCGCTCCGACAGGTACGTTGTACCCGTAAAAGCCGGCAGTAAAGGGGCGGTTCCGGGCCTTGTCCACGATATTTCAGCCACAGGAGCTACATTATTTATAGAGCCTATGGGCGCAGTTAAGGCAAACAACGAGCTGAGAGAGCTTGCCGCAAAAGAAAAGCTTGAAATCGAGCGGATTCTGGCGGAGCTTTCCGCCGAATGTGCTCAGCACAGGGAAGATATAGACGAGGACTTCATGCTCTTGACCCGTCTTGACTTCATATTTGCAAAGGCTAAGCTTTCCTATAAATTAAACTGTATGCCGGCTGAAATTTCAGACAGAGCCATAGTTTTAAGACGGGCAAGACACCCGCTGCTGGATCAGGCAAAGGCGGTGCCTATCGACCTTGAGCTGGGTGACAGCTTCGATACCCTTGTAATAACAGGCCCCAATACCGGCGGTAAAACGGTATCACTGAAAACAATCGGTCTGCTTGCCGTTATGAACCAGTGCGGACTGCATATCCCTGCCTCTGACGGCAGCCGTCTGCCTGTATTTTCAAACATTCTGGCCGATATAGGGGACGAACAGAGCATAGAGCAGAGCCTTTCCACCTTTTCTGCCCATATGACAAATATAGTTAATATACTGGATAAGTGCGACGACAGGAGCCTCTTGTTATTCGATGAGCTTGGAGCGGGGACAGACCCCACCGAAGGTGCGGCTCTTGCAATTTCCATAATCGAATACGCCAGAAAAATGGGCTCAATCATTGCCGCCACCACCCACTATGCTGAATTAAAGGTGTATGCAACCAACGAAAAGGGAGTTCAAAACGCATCATGTGAGTTTGACGTGGAGACTTTAAGACCTACTTACAGGCTTCTTGTGGGTATCCCCGGCAAGTCAAACGCTTTTGCAATTTCCCGCCGCCTTGGTTTGGGCGAGCATATAATAGAAGATGCTAAAGCCAGAATAGGCACTGAGAGCGCAAGCTTTGAGGCTACCATAGAAAAGCTTGAGCAGACAAGAATGATGCTTGAAAAGGAACGGGAAGAGGCGGCGGAAGCTCTCCGCAGGGCAGAGGAAAACCGGCGGAAGTCCGAAAAGCTGAGGGCGGAGCTGGAAGTCAGACTGGATAAATCCGACTTAAAGGCAAAGCGTGAGGCACAGCGTATAATAGAAGAGGCCAGACGTAAAGCTGAGGATACATTCAAAGAACTTGACGATATGCGCCGAAAGGCTGATAAGGAAGAGGATGCAATAGCGGTAAATCAGGCCAGAAGCGAGATGCGCCGCCGCTTAAATCAGGCGGAAGAGGCTTTGAGACCCGATAACACGGCAAAAATTACGGAGAAAAAATCTTCAAGACCTGTAAAGCCGGGAGATTTGGTAATAATAAAGTCAATGAACATGGAGGCGGAGGTAATTTCTGTCTCTAAGGACAGAGTTCTTTCTCTCAGAGCGGGTATAATGAATGTAAACGTCAAGGAGGACGAGGTTCTGCTCCTTGAAGGTTCTGCCGCAGGAAAGAAGAAAAAGCAGCAGCAGTCTTCCGCCGCTGTAACCGGTCTCAGGCTGGAGCAGACCTCAGGAGAAATCGACCTTAGAGGAATGGAGAGCATTGAGGCTGTGCTCACAGCCGAGCGTTACCTTGATTCTGCCGTAATGAGCAAGCTTAAAACCGTCAGTATAATCCACGGAAAAGGCACCGGCGCACTGAGAGCGGCTATACATCAGATGCTTAAAAGAAACAAATTGGTCAAATCCTTCCGTCTTGGCCGATTCGGAGAGGGAGAAAGCGGAGTAACCATTGTAGAACTCAAATAAAAAATTTGTATTTGCACTTAAAATAATGTTTAAAATAACGAAACAGTCGAAAGCTGTTGACGATTAGCTTAAAATTTGTTAAGCTATATAAGCAGAACATTTTTTTCGATGGGAAAAATAAACTCTGCGTTCGTATTACGATTATAATAAGGAGTGGCGAGTATGATAACCAAAGAAGTAGTCATTAACAATCAAGTTGGTCTTCATGCCAGACCCGCGACTTTCTTCATTCAGAAAGCCAACGAGTTCAAGAGCAGCATCTGGGTTGAGAAAGAAGACAGACGCGTTAACGCAAAGAGCCTTCTGGGAGTTCTATCTCTGGGCATTGTAAAGGGAACTGCTGTTTCCATCATTGCTGACGGAGCTGATGAGGAAGATGCCATCGAGACCCTTTCTCAGCTTATTGACTCTGACTTTTCCGAGTAATAAAAGCTAAAAAGCGAAAATACGGTACAGTCCTAAGAAAAAGGACTGTGCCGTATTTTTATTACTGTAATACGGGGAAAAAACGAAAATATAATGGTTTAAGTCCCGTTCACAGATTGTTAAGATAAATTTTTAGATTTGTTAAAATAAAGTTGCTAAAATTACTGTTTGCCAAAAAAGAGGCTTTTTATCAAATAAAGAAAAATATTGGGGACAGTACATACTATGACAAAAACATCAATGAAAAATATTATATTACTTACACTGGTGGCGTTTGTTTTGATACTGCTTGTTTCATGTATTATCATTCCCCGCTTTCATAAGAAAGTCACCCTAAGGGGTGCGGTGCCGTATCCGATTGATTTAGGCAATGCCAACGAAAGAGTTTTGTGCGTAGATGATAATAAGGATGCCCTTATTTGGCGTTTGCGGGCAATAGAAGAGGCAAAGGAAGAACTGATACTGTCCACATACAGCTTTGTTGATGACGAAAGCGGACGTGACATTATGGCGGCTCTTTTAAATGCGGCGGACAGGGGCGTCAATGTACGCATAATAGTAGACGGAATTACTTCACTTGCAAATTTAAAGCTGAGCAAGAACTTTCAGGCGCTCAGCAGCGCTGACAACGTGGAGGTAAGAGTTTATAATCCGGTGAACATTTTGAAACCTTGGAAACTCAATTACAGAATGCATGACAAATACCTGATTTCAGACAATTCGGTTTACATACTCGGCGGCAGAAATACAAAAAATCTCTCTCTTGGTGACTATCAGGAAAAGAAAGATATAGATCGGGATATTGTGGTATACAGTCATGTGCCGTCAGACGAGAACTCCCTGCGGCAGCTGAAGAATTACTTCGGAAGAATTTGGAATATGTCCTGCACGAAAGCGTTTCCTTCTCTTAATAAAAATACGGATAAAGCAGCAGAAAAACTCGGTGAGCGTTATGATATGCTCAAAACTGCCTACCCTCAGGCTTTTATTCCCACTGACTGGGAAAGCTGTACAATTCCTACAAGGGGTATTCGGCTTTTGCATAATCCCATTGAACCGGAGAACAAAGAGCCCAAGCTATGGAGCAGTATAGTAAGGCTTATGAATTCAGGACAGGAGAGCATAGTGCAGACACCCTATCTCATCTGTAATAAACAAATGTATGCTGACCTTACAAATCTGGTAAAAAACGGGAAGAAAACTGAGATAATTTTAAATTCGGTGGAGACGGGAGCAAACGTATTCGGCAGTGCGGACTATTTAAATGAGAGAAAAAATATAATGAAAACCGGAGCAGATATTTATGAATACAGCAAACATCATTCATCCCACGCAAAAACTGTACTGATTGATGACAATCTAAGTCTGGTTGGTTCATTTAACTTTGATATAAGAAGCACTTATCTTAACACAGAACTTATGCTGGTCATTGACTGTCCGGAGCTTAATGAGCATCTGCGCAGTCTGGCGCAGGAACAAAAGTATGCAGGAAGACATTTTTTCCCCGACGGTACGGTGTCATTGGGGCCGGACTATCAGATACATAAACTGTCCTTTCCCAGACGGGCAGCTTACAATCTGCTCAGAGTTGCTATCTGGCCTTTCCGCCATCTGTTTTAATGAAATATTCGGGAATAGTTCGTGTCCGAAACTTTCCCGGATTTTTTTCTGCCGTAAAATGCCGCATGTAATGTAATTTGTAATTAAACTCTTTTAATTTGACTGAAAAGCGTGTATAATTAAAACATTTGAAAGGTGGGAACTGCTATGCCGGAAACTCTGGCGGAAAAGGCCAATAATCTGCCCCTGCTCCCCGGGGTTTACATAATGAAGGACTCTGACTCTCAGGTTATATATGTGGGCAAGGCAAAAAAGCTCAAAAACCGTGTCAGCAGTTATTTTCACGGCGAGCACCTGCCTAAGGTACAGGCTATGGTTGATAAGGTGGCGGATTTTGACGTAATTGTTGCAGGAAGTGAGTTTGAGGCGCTGGTACTTGAAAACTCACTTATAAAGCGCCATAAACCACGATATAATATCCTGCTTAAAGATGATAAGGGCTACCCCTTTATTAAGGCGGATGTTAAGGCGGAATATCCCTGCCTTTCCATATCAAATAAAGCCCCCAAGGACGGGGCGAAATACTTCGGACCCTACGGGGGACGGAGCACCACAAGGGAAATAATATCTACCATAAATAAAGCTTTTCTCCTGCCTGACTGCAGCAGAAAGCTGCCCAGAGACATCGGAAAAGAGCGGCCCTGCTTAAATTACCATATGGGTACATGCGCCGGCTGGTGTATAAGGGGAAAAGACAGTGAGGATTACCGCCGCAGTTTTTCTCAGGCCCTCAGAATATTGGAGGGAAAGAGCGGGGAGCTTATAGAAGAGCTTCAAAGTCAGATGGAACAGGCCGCCGAAGAGCTGCGCTTTGAGCGGGCGGCGGAGCTGCGGGACAGGCTGCGTGCAGTTGAGAGGCTTCAGAATAAGCAGAGAGTCATATCCACCGCCTTTGCGGATACCGACGCAATAGGCTTCAGACGTGGGCCGAAAAGCTGCTTTACCGTTTTGCATTTTGTGAACGGTGACCTTGTCTCAAAAGATGTGGAAATGATGGAAGAACCTTTGGAGGAGGATTCCGAGGCGGTTTCCGGTCTTATACGACAGTATTACAGCACTCACAGAGGGGGCTGGCCAAAGTCAATTCTGCTGCCCTGCGATATTCCCGACAGAGAAGATACGGAGGAGCTTTTAAGCCAGATTTCAGGCAGACGCATTTATATAGAACGTCCTCAGAGAGGGGAGCGGGTGCGGCTTATCGAGGCGGCGGATATAAACGCACAGGAGGAGATAAAGAGACGCACCACATTGGCTCAGCGCCGCTTAAAAACTCTGGAGTGGTTACAGAAGGCGCTGGAACTGGAAGTGTACCCAGAGAGGATTGAAGCCTTTGACGTCAGTAACCTTGGAGACAGCGGCATAGTTGCCGCAATGACCGTTCATGTGGAGGGCAGACCAAAACGGCGGGATTACAGAAAATTCCGCATAAAGAGTACCGAAACAAGGGACGACTATGCCAGCATGTATGAGGCGGTTTACAGGCGCTTAAAGCGATATGCAGACGGAGACGAGAAGTTTTCCCCTCTGCCTGATCTGCTTTTAATTGACGGCGGGCAAACTCACGCCATGACCGCCGAAAGTGCCGCAGCTGAGCTTGGAATAACCCTGCCCATATTCGGCATGGTTAAAGACGACAGGCACAGAACAAGAGCACTTATAAGTCCGGAGGGCAGAGAAATCAGTATAAACACAAATCAGGCGGTGTTCTCTCTTATAGGCAATATTCAGGAGGAAACCCACCGCTCGGCTATCGAGTATCAGCGCAGCCTGCGAAAGGAGCATTACGGCTCCACTCTGGATGACATTCCGGGAGTAGGCCCTAAGCGGCGCAATGATTTAATAAAGTATTTTAAGTCGGTTAAAAACATAAAAGATGCAACCGTCAGCCAGCTTAATCTGGTGGTGCCCAAGAATACGGCACAGGCCGTATATATGTATTTTCACAGGGAAGAGAGTGAAGAAAAATGAGAGTGATTTCCGGTTCGGCCGGTGGAAAGAAACTTAAAACACCTGAGGGAATGGACATAAGACCCAGCACCGATATGGTGAAAGAGGCTCTTTTTAATATAATTCAGTTTGATATTGAGGGCAGGCGTGTACTTGACCTTTTTGCCGGTACAGGTCAGCTTGGAATTGAGTGTTTGAGCCGGGGAGCCAAGGAAGCGGTGTTCGTTGACAAAAGCAGAAATAGTGTAAATATTGTAAAAGAAAATCTTAAAACCTGCGGCTTTCAGGCACAGGTGCATAACATGGATTCCATTGATTTTCTTAATAATTGCGGCAGGTTCGACATCATCTTTATAGACCCCCCATATAACTCCGATCTATATGACAAAGCCTTAAAAATAATCAATTTGGTTGACATATTGTCGGATGGTGGTATAATAGTTTGTGAGTCCGAGCGCTCAAAAATCCTGCCTGATATGGATTTGCCGTATAAAAAAGGCAAGGTTTATAATTACGGTAAGGTAAAGCTTAATTTTTATAAGAAGGACGGCAGCATATGAGTACAGCAATATGCCCCGGCAGTTTTGACCCTGTTACAATGGGTCATCTGGATGTTATAGCCCGCTGCGCAAAAATATTTGATAACGTGGTTGTGTGCGTAAGCCATAATTCCACAAAGTCCCAGCCTATGTTTACCGTGGAGGAAAAACTCTCCATGCTAAATAAAGTTTTGTACCGGTTTTCCAATGTACAGGTGGATTGCTCAAGGGGCCTTTTGGCGGAGTTTTCCAAAAAATACGATGATCCGGTGCTGGTGAAAGGTCTTCGTGCAGCATCGGACTTTGAATATGAGTTTCAGATGAACCTTATAAATAAACGCATAAATCCCCATCTTGAAACCATGTTTCTCACCGCAAGTGAGGAGTATACCTTCCTAAGCTCGTCAGTAGTGCGGGAAATGGCTATGTATGACGCGGACTTGCATGGGCTTGTGCCAGATGAAATTATTGAAGATATTCGGCTTAAAGCCAGAGAATGGAGGGTAAAATAATGGCAAACGGCGATGTAATGGAATTGCTTGATATCCTTTACGCTATGGTGACTGACGCTTGGGGCGTGCCATTGGGAAATGACAAGTGTATAATAGAGCGGGAAAAAGCCATAGATATTATAAACGATATTAAAGCAAGCCTGCCTTCATCCATTGCCGAGGCTCAGCGCCTTGTTACGGCCAGAGACGAGTTTATAGGAAACGCCAAGCGTGAGGCCGAGGCTCTCCGCAAGAGTGCTGAAGAAAAAGCCCGCTCCATGATAGAGGAGCAGGAGATAGTTCGTGTAGCCAGAGCCAGAAGCGAGGAAATGATTGCCACCGCCGAGCAGAAATCTGCCGAGCTCAGAAGAGCCGCCGGAAGCTATGTGGAGGAAATTATGCGCCAGACAGAGGAGAGCATGACTCAGGCACTGGGAGTTATAAAAGATACCCACAGTGCAATTTCCGCCGCATCAGGGATGACACCCGTTCGCAGAAATTAAATACATATATTATTTAGGGGCAGCTTCGGCTGTCCTTTTTGCTATATAACACCTGCATAGTTCCCGCCTGAAAAAATTCACCATGCACCCGCTTTTATAAGCCTTGACAGGGACTGAACCGCTTTTTCCTCGGTACGGTAAAAGTGGGGGAAAAACGAAAGAACAGTCAAGTGGGGGACGGCTGCATATAAACCTTTATACTTTCTGCCGCACTTTTAAGCTTTTTGCACCACGGTGGAGGAAAAGAACGGAAAAAATGGTTAAATATTACAGGTTACAAATATTTGGGGAAAAATTACAAAAAACGTCAGAAGATTTTCCTTGCTTTTTAACGCTGTTCAACCTATAATGGTAGTGCAAAGTGGTTTGAAGTGGTGTATTGTGGCATTAAATCCCTAAGAAGTGGAGGCGAAGAACATTGACAGGTGAATACCAGCATTCCCTTGACAACAAGGGACGTCTTTTTATACCTGCCAAGCTCAGGGATGAACTGGGTGAGGTGTTTTTTGTCACCCTATCTATGGATAAGTGCCTCTGCGCCTACTCTTCGGAGAACTGGCAGGTCTTTTCGGACAGAGTAAATGCCATGCCATACGTCAAGCAAAGGAAAATGCGCCCCCTTTTCGCCCATGCCGCCCGCTGCGAGCTGGACAGTCAGGGACGTGCTCTCATTCCCCAGAATTTGAGGGATTATGCGGGCCTAACCAAAAATGTTACCGTTCTGGGCTGTAATAACCATGCGGAACTGTGGGACAGTGAAACTTGGAAGTCCGTATTTGAAATAGAGACTACACCGGAGAATATTGCCGCCGTTATGGAGGAGCTGGAATTTTAATGGATATGCCGAAACATGTCTCAGTCCTTTTGGATGAGTGCATTGAAAATCTTAACATAAAGCCGGAGGGTATCTATCTTGACGGAACTACCGGCCTAGGCGGTCACTCTTTTCAGATTGCAAAGCGCCTGACAACAGGCAGACTTATCTGCATTGACAGAGACGAGAGCGCTATAAAACGCTCAAAAGAACGCTTAAAAGATTACCTTGATAAAATTACTTTTGTACACGATACTTTTTCAAATGCCGCCGATATTATAAGACGCCTGGGTCTTTCCGGTGTTGACGGTATGCTTTTTGATTTGGGTGTTTCCTCTCCTCAGCTTGATGAGGCTGAGAGAGGCTTTTCATATATGAATGACGCACCGCTGGATATGCGCATGGACGATACAGCTACCCTTACCGCAAAAGAGGTGGTGAACCACTGGCCGGAGGAACGTTTACAGCGGATACTTTGGGATTACGGTGAGGAAAAATATGCACGGCGCATAGTTTCCGCAATAATTGCTCACCGTGAAAAAAAGGAGATTGAGAGCACTCTGGAGCTGGTGGATATAATTAAGTCCGCCATGCCTGCCTCAGCGCTGCGGGAAAAGCAGCATCCGGCAAAGCGCAGCTTTCAGGCTATAAGAATAGCGGTGAACGATGAGCTGGGCGAGGTGGAACGGATGATGGACACAGCTCCCGATATGTTAAACAAAGGCGGCAGACTGTGCGTTATATCATTCCATTCATTAGAGGACAGAATAGTTAAAAACGGCATATACCGCCGTGAAAAAGGCTGTACCTGTCCCAGAGAAGCACCGATCTGCACATGCGGCTTTGTGCAGACCCTTAAAAGCGTAAGCCGCAAACCTATTTTGCCGAGTACGGAGGAGATAGAGATAAATCCACGCTCGAGAAGCGCCAAACTGAGAGTGGCGGAAAGAGTGTGATTTTATAAAAACTGTCAGCGAAAATTTGTTCAGAGCGGTAGGACTTTTGTTTTCAGCGATTCTTCTCGTGTTCTCACTTTTAAATTCAATTTCAATCGCTGCGGCAAGCGAAAGCCTGTCGGAGCAGGAGAAGGAGAAAAATAAGCTTGAAATTGAGAACAGGTGTCTTACAGTCGAATGTGAAAACAGGCTCAGCTTAGAGGAGATAGAGAGCTACGCCGAGGAAGTGTTAGGTATGCGGCGCTGTTCTCCCGAACAGATAATAGACAACGGGATAAGTGGATAAGCTTCCGAATATATATAGAACAGTCTATAAAACGGGGGGTTACCATGAAATTTAATCGCGAATCAAGGGAACCGGTGTCTAAGCCAAACAGTCAAATGCTTCGCCGCACCCTGTTTTTAATGGCAGTGTGCGGTGTTTTTGCTTTTTTGCTGCTCTTGACAAGATTGTACAAAATACAGATAATAGACCATGAGTTTTATGAAGAGCGGGCCATGTCTCAGCAGATGAGAGAAAATAAAAGCTCAGCTGCCAGAGGCTCAATATACGACAGAAAAATGAACCCGCTTGCCCTCAGCGCTCCGGTTGACAATCTGTACCTCAGTCCGGGGGAGATAGACTCAAGGCACGAGGACAGGGAACTTATAGCAAAAGGACTTTCCGATATTTTAGACCTTGACTATGAGGAGGTTTTGAAGAAAAGCTCCGAAAAAGGTTCCTATTATGTAACGGTAAAGCGAAAGCTTTCCCGTGAGGAATCGGATAAAGTCAGAAAATTTAAAACCGACAACGATTTGCGGGGCATACGTCTTGAGCCTGACAGCAAAAGATATTACCCCAATTCTTCCCTTGCCTGCCATGTGCTTGGCTTTGTGGGAATGGACAATCAGGGCCTTGAAGGTATTGAGGCCCGATACGAAAGCGCACTGGGCGGAACGGAGGGCAGAACTCTCCGCCTTACCAATGCCTACGGCACAGACCTTTTATTTAAACAGTTCGAGGAGCACTGCCCGGGGGAAGAGGGACTTTCTCTGGTGCTGAGCCTTGACAGCGGAATACAGTATTTCGTTGAGAAGCATTTAAAGCAGGCCGTGGAGGATTATGATATTCAAAACGGTGCCGGAGCTATTGCAATGGACGTAAATACCGGCGGCATTCTGGCAATGGCATCTATTGACGGCTTTGACCCCAATAATTTTCTTGCCGTCAGCGATGATGCCCAGGCAAAGATTGCAGCAAGCAATGACCCGGAGGGGGAACTGAGAGCACAGCAGTTAAAACAGTGGCGCAATAAGGCGCTCAGCGACAGTTATGAACCCGGTTCAACATTTAAAATAATAACTCTTTCAATGGCTCTGGAGGACGGAGCCGCAGATTTAAACAGCAGCTACTACTGCGGCGGCAGTGTGAATGTGCGGGGCAGAACAAGTCCCATACGCTGCTGGAAACACGGGGGCCACGGCTCTCAAACCCTGACTCAGGCAGTCCAGCACTCATGTAACGCCGCCTTTGTAAACATAGGCCTTCAGGTGGGGGCGGAGCGCTTCTATGACTATCTTGAAGCCTTCGGATTTCTGGAAAAGACCGGAGATAAGGACGAAAGCCTTACAGCAAAAAGCGGAATTGATTTAAGCGGTGAAACAGGGAGCATATTCTGGAGCGAAAATGTGTTCTGTTCTCCCAAAAACCTTTCTCAGCTTGCCGCCGCTTCATTCGGCCAGACATTTACAATAAGCCCTCTCCAGCTTATAACGGCAGTGTCCGCATGTATTAACGGCGGAAAACTTATGAAACCCTATGTGGTTGAAAAGATGCTCAATGAGGACGGAACAGTAGCCTATGAGCGAAAGCCCCAGGAAGTCAGGCGGGTAATAAGCGAGGAGACAAGTGCAAAGGTGCGGCAGATACTTGAATCTGTTGTGGGTGATCCTAAGGAAGGCACAGGAAAAAATGCCGCTGTCAGAGGATACAGAATAGGCGGCAAGACCGGTACAAGCGAAAAAGTAAATCTTGAAGCCACAACCGGTAAAAAGGAATACATAGTCTCATTTATTGGCTTTGCACCGGCAGATGACCCGAAAATCGCTCTTCTTATTTTTCTGGATACGCCTTCGGATAAATCCGGCGTATATGTAAGCGGCGGACAGATGGCGGCACCTACCGTAGGCAAAATGTTTGCCGATATTCTTCCCTACATGGGCTTTGTGCCCCAGTTTGACGAAGACGAAATAAACGAGGCAGTGGTTCCCAACATAGTGAAAATGAACCTTTCCGACGGCGAAAATGCCCTTTACTCTCAACAGCTTCGGTACAGGGTAATAGGAGAGGGGAATACCATAAATGCCCAGCTGCCCAAAGCCGGAAGCAGGATTGCCAAAAACTCGGAAGTTATAATATATGCAGGCGAGACCCCGTCGGAAAATATGGTCACAATGCCCGAACTGAATGGTATGGGCTATGATGAAGCCAGAGACAGCCTTGCCGAAAGCGGAATTTATGTAAGAAGTCTCAGCCCGTTAAGTGACGGGGGGACACAGAAGATAGTAAGTCAAAGTCTGCCTGCGGGAACGGAAATTCCCAGAGGCAGCGTGATAGAGCTGATGCTCAGGGACAGCGACGAGGAACAGCTCGGAAAGTATTGAGGTGAAAAAATGAAGCTTGCGGAATTACTTAAAGAAATTAAGGTCCTGAGCTGTACGGCTGATATGGACATGGAGATAGAGAACATTTGCTATGATTCCAGACTTGCCTCTCCCGGTTCTCTTTTTGTGGCCATAAAAGGTTTTGAGACAGACGGACATAAATATATAGGAAAAGCCGCTCAGCTCGGAGCCTCAGCGGTAGTATGCGAAAATGAACCTGAAGAAGAAATTCCATATATAAAAGTAGATAACAGCCGGAAAGCTCTTGCACTTATGAGCTGTGCTTTTTATGACCATCCGGCAGAAAAAATGAAGATAATAGGTTTTACCGGAACTTCCGGTAAAACCAGTTCCACCCACATTTTAAAGCATGTTCTGGAAAAAAGCATTGGAGCAAAGGTAGGCTTAATCGGCACTAACGGCAATATGATAGGGGATAAGCTGCTCCACTCTGAGCGCACCACACCGGAAAGTCTGGAATTACAGCAGCTTTTGAGCGAAATGGCAGCGGAAGGCTGCACTCATGTTGTTATGGAGGTTTCCTCCCATGCACTGAGCCTTGACAGAGTGGCAGGCATAAACTTTGATGTGGCGGTATTTACCAATTTAAGTCAGGATCATCTGGATTTCCACGCAGACATGGAGGATTACGCTTCCGCAAAGAAGATTCTTTTCTCCCACTGCAAAAAGGCAGCCTTTAATCTGGATGACAGGTGGTCTGAATTTATGATGAGGGATGTTAAATGCCCTTACATAAGCTACTCCACAGAGAAAAACGAGGCATCCCTTGTTGCAAAGGATATTCGCATGACAGCCGATCACGTCCGCTTTGCCGCGGTGTACGGGGACGATTTAAGCCTTATAAGGCTTGGAATTCCGGGATTTTTCTCAGTTTATAATGCTCTGGGCGTTACAGCCGCCGCTTTGCTTTTGGGAATAGACCTTCTCAGCTGTTCAGCAGCTCTGGGGACTGCTCCCGGAGTAAAGGGCAGACTTGAAGCTGTACCCACTAACCGGGATTTTTCCGTAATTATTGACTACTCCCATAAGCCGGACGCACTGGAAAAGGTGCTGAAAACTCTCAGACCCGTCACTGAGGGCAGACTTATCTGCCTTTTCGGCTGCGGCGGAGACAGAGACAGGCTGAAGCGCCCCATTATGGGCAGAATAGCGGCCGATAATTCCGATCTGGTTATAGTAACCTCCGATAACCCCAGAACGGAAGATCCCCAGGCCATTATAGATGAAATTCTTGTTGGGGTAAAAGAGCGGAAAACTCCCTATAAATCCATATGTGACAGGAAAAAAGCTATCGGCTGGGCTATTGACAAGGCCCGTAAGGGTGATGTAATATTACTTGCCGGAAAGGGACACGAGGATTATCAGATCGTGGGCCATGAAAAGCACCATATGGACGAGAGAGAGATCGTCGCTGAATTTTTAGGAAACTGAGAAAAGAGTTTGGAGATACGATATGACAATTAAGCTGATTTGTGCATTTGTACTTGCATTTCTGTTTGCAACTGCTTTCGGAAAGTTTTATATTCCCTGGCTTAAAAGACAGAAAGCAGGACAGGAAATAAAAGAGAACGGCCCCAAGTGGCACATGTCCAAAAGCGGCACTCCCACTATGGGCGGAGTTATTTTTATTCTGGCTATGCTGTTAGTTATACTTACAGTGGGATTTGACGGGATGCTTAACGGGCGTTTTGTACACCTGTTTGTGTTTCTGTTTGCCGCTGTGTTCGGCGCAATCGGCTTTTTGGATGACTGGGAAAAAGTCAAAAACAAGCGTAATCTGGGCCTTAGCGCAAAGGCAAAGTTTCTCCTGCAGCTTGCGGCGGCCCTTTGCTTCCTCTTCCTTATGCGTCAGATAGGCTATGTCAGCCCGAACCTTTACATTCCTTTTTTTAATAAGACTGTTTTAATGCCTGAGTGGCTCTACTTTTTCTTTGCCGCGTTTGTGGTTGTAGGTACGGTAAACGCCGTAAATATAACCGACGGTATCGACGGTCTAGCCGCCGGCTCCTCCATGCCTGTGTGCCTGTTTTTCGTGGCTGTAAGCTTTATGTGGGGGCAGGAGTATCTGGAACTGGGAATAGTTGCCTCCGCTCTTCTGGGCGGTCTTCTGGGCTTTCTTGTGTATAACTTTAACCCGGCTCAGGTGTTTATGGGTGACACCGGCTCTCTGTTTCTGGGCGGAGCTATAGTAGGTCTTGCCTTTGCCTATGACATGCCCCTCATTCTTGTGACTTTGGGCATAATATATATTATTGAAACTCTCTCCGATATAATACAGGTAGGATATTTCAAATTATCCCACGGAAAGAGAGTATTCCGCATGGCTCCCTTCCATCACCATCTGGAAATGGGCGGCTGGACGGGAAAAAAGTGGAAAGAGAAAGAAATTTTTGCCCTGTTTACAGGCATATCTCTCCTCTTTGCCATCATATCATTTATAGGGGTGTATAATCGTTTCGCCCTGTGATATTTGATTAAATGACCGGGGAGGTGGTAATATGCGCTATGAAAGCGCCCGCCTCGCCGGTTTTCAGTCTCCTGCCAAAAAAGAGCTGAGAGGCGAGCTGGATATGAGCTTCTGCATTCTGGTGCTGGTGCTTTTATCCATGGGACTGCTGATGATACTTTCCTCCAGCTTTGCAAGAGCCTATTATGACCCGGGGAAGGTTACCGGGGGTAAAGCCGGATATTTCTTTATAAGGCAGTTTATTTTTGCTGTGGCAGGAACAATTTTAATGTTTTTAGCGTCTAAAGTACCGATGAGGCTGTATAGAAAGTATGCCTTTCACTTTTTGATTTTCTGCATTGTACTGCTGCTTCTGGTGCCTTTTGTGGGCACTAAGGTTAACGGCTCCCGCCGCTGGCTCAGCCTGCCGGGAATAAGAATTCAGCCGTCGGAACTTGCAAAGCTGGCAGTTATCATGTCTTTTGCCCTGCTTATATCTCAAAAGGCGGGGAAAATGCACAGCTTTAAAGAGGGTATTTTACCATTTGCCGGTATACTGGCTCTCATAGTGGGCCTTTTAATGCTGGAACCTCATTTTTCCGCGTCCATAATCATTATTGCCATAGGCGGTGTGATGCTGTTTCTGGGCGGTGTCAGCTTAGGCTGGTTTATAGGGGCGGTTGCCGTTTTGGGCAGTGCACTGGCTGTACTTTTAATTTTCTTCCCCTATGCCTCGGAGCGTATAACAACATGGCTTGACCCCTTTGCAAGCTCATCGGACGAGGGATACCAGATTATCCAGTCCCTTTATTCAATCGGTTCCGGCGGCCTTTCCGGCCTTGGCTTCGGAAAGAGCGTGCAAAAATACATGTATTTGCCGGAAGAGCACAACGACTTTATTTTTTCTGTTTACTGCGAGGAAATGGGCTTTATTGGCGCGGCTTTACTTCTAAGCCTGTTTGCTCTTTTAATACTGCGGGGCTATTATATAGCTCTCAAATGTCCCGACAGATTCAGCTTTTTAGTCTGCGCCGGGATTACCAGCCTTCTTTTTATTCAGATTTTTCTAAATGTGGCTGTTGTCACTAATTTAGTGCCCTGCACCGGTATATCCCTGCCCTTCTTTTCTTATGGGGGCACGGCTTTGATGACGGAGCTTATAGAGATGGGCATAATTTTAAGCGCCTCTCGGGACGCTGTATACTGAAAGGAATGATAGATAAATGAAATTCATTCTCGCTTGCGGAGGTACCGCCGGTCATGTTAACCCTGCCCTTGCCATTGCGGGCAGATTAAAAGAACTGATGCCTGACAGCCAATTCCTTTTTATGGGCGCCGAAGGCAAAATGGAAATGGAGCTTGTACCCAGAGAGGGGTATGAGATTGTGCCTCTAAAGATTACAAACCTCAGCCGTGGAAAAAGCTTTTCAGCCCTGAATCATAATTTTAAGAGCGTAAAAAATGTTATAGCTTCCACCGCCAAGGCTAAAAAAGTGATAAAAGAATTTAAACCCGATGTAGTTATCGGAACCGGCGGGTATGTGTGCTATCCTGTACTGAGAGCGGCCGCCTCCCTGCATATTCCTACCGCCGTTCATGAGAGCAATGCCGTACCGGGGCTTACAACCAAATTACTTTCAAAAAAGGTTGATAAGATAATGCTGGGTTTTGAGGACAGTAAACAGCACTATCCCTGCCCGGAAAAGATTTCCGTTACCGGTACGCCTGTCCGTGGTGACTTTGCCCTTTACACTCAAAGCTCCGCTAAGTCAGAGCTTGGCTTTTCCAAGGATAAGCCCCTTGTAGTGTCTGTGTGGGGCTCACTTGGTGCGGAACATATGAACGATATTATGGAGAAAATGCTGCCCAAAATGGAAGGACAGCAGGACTTCAACCTTATTCACTCAATAGGAAGCAGGTATTATAAGAAATTTACCGAGCAGTTACAGAAGAAAAAAATAAATCCCTCACTGTGCGGAGTGGAGATCAGAGAATACATTTATGACATGCCCAGAGTTATGGCAGCGGCAGACCTTATAATGTGCAGAGCCGGTGCATCCACAATCTCGGAGTTATGCTACATGGGAAAGCCCGTTATAATTGTACCTTCTCCCAATGTAACCAACAACCATCAGGAGAAAAATGCCAGAGTTCTGGAAAAGACAGGCGGCGCCGTGGTGATGACGGAAGGGGACTTTGATGAAGACAGTCTTTTGAGTAAAATCAGAGAGCTGATTTCAGATAAAGATAAGCTTTCGGAAATGTCTAAGGCAATGCGCTCACTTGCAGTTGACAAAGCATGCGACAGCATATGTGACATTATTCTGGAGCTTGCCAGACAAAATAGAAAGTAAAACATTTTATCCGTTATAAAACGGCGTGGCACTGCACACGCCGTTTTAACATTATGCAGCCCCCGGGCATAGAATAGTTTGATTTTGATGCGCGGGAGGTAGTTATAAATGGATATATGGCATGTAAGAGGCGGAAGAAAGCTATCCGGCTCCATTCGGGTGCAAGGCTCAAAAAACGCCTCGCTGCCCATTATCGCCGCCTCCATAATTTCACCCATGGAGTGCGTGCTTTTAAATACGCCTAAGCTGCGGGATGTGGATGCGGCACTGGAAATCCTGCGCCATCTGGGATGCAGAGCAGAGATGAACGGAAATCAGCTTTACATAGACTCGCGTAATCTTTCCCTCTCTCATATTCCGCCGTCACTTATGGAGGAAATGCGCTCATCCGTTATATTTATGGGGGCGCTCCTTGCCCGCTGCGGTGAGGCACGGCTCTCACCCCCCGGCGGCTGTCAGCTGGGGGAACGGCCCATAGACCTGCACTTAAAGGCTCTCAGAGAGCTTGGAGCGGATATAGAAGAAGAGGGGGGAGAAATTTACTGCAAAGGCGCTGATCTTCACGGCACAACAATTTCTCTTCCTTTTCCAAGCGTGGGGGCAACTGAAAATATTATCCTCGCCGCCTGCGCCGCCAAAGGCAGAACCCGCCTAATAGGTGCTGCAAGAGAGCCTGAAATCGTGGCACTTGCGGAGTTTCTCAGAGCAGCAGGTGCGGAAATAAGCGGTGACGGCACGGAGAATATAGAAATAGAGAGCTTCAGACCCAGAAAATACGTTCTAAACAGAATTATACCCGACAGAATAGCGGGAGCAACCCTTTGCTGCGCCTGTGCCGCCTGCGGCGGGGATATTCAGATAAAAGGAGCAGAATTTTCGTCAGTTTTGTACTTCCTAAATCAGGCAGGCTGTGATATAATAAGCGGAACGCACAGTTTAAGGGTGATTTGTCCCGGCAAGCTCAGAGCCGTAAAGGGCATATCCACTGCCCCCTATCCCGGCTTTCCCACTGACGCACAGCCGGTTTTAATGGCGGCTCTTTTAAAAGCTGCGGGTGAGAGTACTATTGAGGAAAATATCTTCCGTAACCGCTTCCGCCATGTGCCGGAACTGAGGAGGCTTGGGGCGGATATTCGTATTGAAGGTAAAACGGCGTTTATTAAGGGCGTAAATGAGCTTCACGGCACAGCCCTTAATGCAACCGACCTCAGAGGCGGAGCCGCCATGATAATTTCAGCCCTTTCCGCCGAGGGTGAGAGCGTTATCATGGACGAGGGTCATGTGCGGCGTGGCTATGAGGGCTTTGATGAGGCTCTCAGAACATTGGGCGGAGAAGTTTATCTTGAAACATAACTGAGACAGGAGTATACTATGGCAGCTTCTTATCGCGGCCAACAGCCGCCGGAAACTAAGCGGAAAGAAAAGTTCAGGCTCCCAAAACGGCGCAGCAGTATTGCAGCCCCGCTGATGTTTTTTCTAATAATGGTGGCTATAATATTTGTAATGAGCGTTTTTTTCCGAGTTTCCGACGTGACGGTGGAGGGAAATAAGCATTATTCAGATCAGGAGATTATAAGAGCTCTTGATATAGAGCAGGGCGATAACCTGTTCTTCTTTGACAGGTTCGCGGCACTCAGCCGTGCATTTGCCAAACTGCCCTATATAGAAAAGGTTTCTATCGAGCGTAAGCTTCCTAACAAGGTTATGATAGAGGTCTTGGAAAGTGATGCGCTGGCATACATCCAATTGGGTGACGAGAGCTGGACTTTTGACCATAGCTGTAAAATGCTTGGTAAAGCTACCGACGAGGAGACCGGGAACCTTATCCCGGTCTACGGCATCTCTCCCGGTACTCTGCTTATAGGGGAAAAACTGACCACTGAGGACGGCAGTACGGCAGCTGTGGATTATCTTGCAGATATTCTATACCAGCTTGAGGAAAGAGGTCTTAATTCTAAGACCGAGAGTATAGATTTTTCAAATCCCCACAGTCCGGAAATATTTCTGGACGGAAAGTACACGGTGGTGCTGGGAAATAATGACCAGACGGAGCGTAAATTTGGTATGCTTGTTACAGTTTTGGACAAGCTTATGGTGGGAGATATGGGAATTATTGATGTTTCTAACGTAACAGCTGCCCATTTTAGCCCAAATTAAACGGTAAATTACAAATTGTTTACAAAAGTTTTCGGATAAATTAAAAAAGCTATTGACCTGAGAAGAAAAATGTAATAAAATATGATAGACCGAAAGCTAATTGTCACTATTGAGTGATCTAAGAATATACAGGGAGGCATGGACATGGATTTCAAAGCCGAAGCAGGACCGGAAAACGTTGTCACAATAAAAGTTGTTGGTGTTGGCGGTGCCGGCAACAACGTAGTAAACAGAATGGTGAAAGCAGGCACTCAGGGTGTCGAGTTTATAGCTATAAATACCGATAAGCAGGCTCTTGCTGTTTCTAACGCAGATCAGAAACTTCAGATTGGCGAGAAAATGACTCACGGTCAGGGCGCAGGCTCCGACCCCGAAGTGGGCAAGCGTTCCGCCGAGGAGAGCCGCAACAATATTGCAAAGGCCATTGAGGACGCTGACATGGTGTTTATTACCGCCGGTATGGGCGGCGGCACCGGTACAGGCGCTGCTCCCACAGTGGCGGAAATTGCCCGTGAGGCAGGCATATTGACAGTAGGCGTTGTTACAAAGCCCTTTAAGTTTGAGGGTAAGCGCCGCATGGATCAGGCAAACGCCGGTATAAAGGAGCTTCTGGGCAGAGTTGACTCTCTTCTCATTATTCCCAATGACCGCCTTAAATACGCCACCGATCAGAAGGTCACTCTTGCAAACGCTTTTGAGATAGCTGATGATGTTTTGAGACAGGCTGTTACTTCTATCTCCGACCTCATTAAGAATACAGGCTTTATTAACCTTGACTTTGCAGATGTTACCTGCATAATGAAGGATGCAGGCTTTGCTCACATGGGCGTAGGTCACGCAGCAGGCAAGGGCAAGGCTGAGGATGCAGCCAGAATGGCAGTTGCAAGTCCCCTTATGGAGACTTCCATCAACGGTGCAAGAGGCGTTCTTATTAACATTACAGGCTCCGAGGATATGGGCCTTGAAGATGTTGAAGCTGCTGCAAACCTTGTTCAGGAGGCAGCTCACCCCGATGCAAATATTATCTTCGGTGCAACCTTTGATGAGACTTTGCAGGATGAAATCAGAGTTACTGTTATAGCAACCGGCTTTGAGGAGAATAATAACTCTGAAGCAGCCGCCGAAAAGACCGTTTCCGCTCCCGTTACAGGAACTAAGGGCGCCGTACCTATGGGCACAGGTCTTTTTACCGGAGCTGCTGAGAAGGCCGCTTCCGCTGCAGCTGCTCCCGTTAAAGAGAATAATCAGGATGCTCAGGAGGAAGATCCCTTCGACAGCATTTTCAAAATCTTTAACAGCAAGTAATTTATTTAATAAAAATTTTAAAGCCCCCTTTTGGGGGCTTTTTAGCTATGTTCGGAGAACCGTATGAGTAAGAAGAACCTGTTTATACTGGCAGATGTTGTCGGGATGTACTCTGAAAAAAGAATAAGCAGGGCCTCGGCGGCACTGTCATACTATATGACTATGACGTTTTTCCCGCTGATGATATGCCTTTATTATCTGCTTGGAAATTACAGCACCAAAATTTCGGAGGCTCTTGACATTGTTTACAGATTTATAAGCCCCGAAGCTGCGGAAACAATGGATGAATATATGCAGTATGTGTATGTGAGTAAAAGCCCGGCCCTGCTTGTGGCAGGTCTTACGGTGCTTGTGACCTCGGCCTCTGCCGCCATACGAACTGTTATAGTTACCATAGGAGAATTACAGGGTGGAGTCCGCTATAAGGGCATAATGTATTTTGTATTCAGCGTGCTGTTCTCTTTTGCGTTTTTGGCAGCAATGTATTTTGCAATGCTTGTTATAATTACAGGCAGAGCAATGCTGGACCTTATAAACAGAATACTGCCGTACTTTGATATAAGTTCCTCATGGGTTTGGATAAGGTTTCTGATACTTGCGGGAATAATGCTGCTGATATTTTGGGCGCTTTACAGAATAGCAAGGAAGAAAAACGACAAATACACCCTTTTACCCGGTGCTGCTTTGGCAACGGCTGCAACGGTTTTAATGAGTGCGTTCTTTTCTGCATTTATAAGCTTATCCACAAAATACTCTATGGTTTACGGCTCTATCGCATCTATAATCCTTCTGATGCTGTGGCTTTATTTTTGCTGTCAGATAATATATATAGGCGCAGCTTTCAATGTGGCGCTGAGAAATGAGCGTCTGGCGGTGGAAAAAAATGTACTCACAGAAGGCAGAATTAGAATTTATGAGCTGAGAGAGAAATTTTATATTTACAAAAACGCACTCTCAAAAGCACGCAGTATGCTTAAAGTTACCGTGAATCAGGGAAAGGTACACAGAGGGAAATACAGAAAAAAAGCAGGTAAAGAGGATTAAAACATGTGGGTTACAGTGGCTGCAGCGTCGGTTGTTTTAGCGGTGCTGCTGTATTTTGCAACGCTTTATTTTTATAACTTCGGAATGCTTGGCGTTGTCAGCAAAAAAAATGCAGCTAAAATGCCGGAGAATTCTGATTATAAAGGCTCTCCCCACCAGAAAGCGGCTGCAAGAGCCTATAAATATGTGAAAAGGATGCCCGTGGAGGACATTTATATTGAGAGTTTTGACGGTCTAAAGCTCCACGGCAGACTGTTTCCCTGCCCTGAGGGGGGCAAAAAATTTATTTTGGGAATTCACGGCTGCCGTTCCAATGCGTTAAATGAGTTTGGCCCTTTCATGAAGTTTTACCATGATAATGGATTTAACATGCTTCTGCCGGACGACAGAGCCCACGGCGAGAGTGAGGGAAAATACATAGGCTTCGGTAATCTGGACAGATTTGACTGCATTAAGTGGGCAGAGTATCTGACGGAGCGTTTCGGAGAGGACTGCGAAATTATTCTCCATGGCGTTTCTATGGGCGGAGCGGCTGTTTTGTCGGCATCGGGTGAAAAACTTCCAAAACAGGTAAAGGGAATTATTTCAGACTCCGCTTTCAGTTCTGTGTATGACCAGTTCTCAAAGAGCTTTAAGGAGATTTTTAATCTGCCTGTGTTTCCCTTTGTGCCGCTGTGCAGTTTTATGGGTAATTTCAAGGCGGGCTATAACTTCAAAGATAACAGCCCTCTTGAGCTTGTGAAAAAAGCCAAGGTGCCTATATTGTTTGTGCAGGGGCTTGCAGATAAGGTGGTGGAGCCGGAAATGGCGGATAAACTTTATGAAGCCTGCCCCACAAGAAAAGCGATTTTGAAAATACCGGATTCCGGTCATGCTCAGAGCATAGGGGTTGATCCGAATGGTTATAAGGCCGCAATAAAAGAATTTTTTGGTTTTTAATTTAAAAACTCTCCTGCGACAGGGAGAGTTTTTTTGTACAACAGAAAGTAATTGCATATTCAAATTTTATATTTTTGTGATAACATACATTTAAAGGCAGGTGCAGCTTTTGAAAACGGGCAAAAGAAAAAAGATTCTGGATTATATTCAGCAGCATACAGCCCCCCACTATACAGTTGAAGAAGCAGAGAATGCAATAAATTCTATGCTTATGAGTTACGGACCGGAATGTAAAGTTAAGTTTTACAACGATGCGGCTAAAATAAAGAACTCCTATCTTGTACGCTCTGTATTTATCCGCCACTGGGTCTGTGCAGTAATAGCCAATACAGGTCTAACGGCACGCAGCCTTGAAAATCTCTCCGCAGAATGGCTTTTTCATAATATCTGCTATTCCCTGCATATCAGGCGCTCTTCAACTGTGGACGCGGATTTGGACTATACAAGGGACAGAAGCTTTATAGTTAGGCTTTTAACGAGAATAATGGACATATTGGACCTTGAGTAAGTTTACAAACCGGAAGAATAATAGTATAATTTTAATATTATATAAAAAAGTATTTGGAGTGATAAAAATTAAAAAACATCTTTTTTTGACCGGCTATTCCGGCTGCGGTAAAACAACAATGTTGAAAAAAGCCCTTGGAGACAGTCTGAGTTTTGCAGGGGGATTTATTACTCAGCGAATTGAGGACGAAGGCGGAGAGCTCCAGGGCTTTGAAATGTTACCGGCGGCTGCTGCCGGCGGAGTTGAGGGATTTGAAGGGCATAGATTCCTTGACTATACCGTAGAGCCGCCAAAAACCGACAATGAGGTATTCAGAAACGAGGGAGTGAGACTTTTGGAGGAAGCACAGTTTTACCCCTTTTCTTTAATTGACGAGTTTGGCGGATTTGAAATGGTGATTCCTCAGTTTCGCAATGCCCTGCAGGATTTTTTAAATAGTGACCAGCCTATTATAGGTGTGCTGAAGGGTTTTGATAATGCACAGGAGCTTCGTGCGCATCTGGGTTTAGGCGAAAAATACAGCATGTACTTCATGGCTCTCAGAGAGGCTTTAATGTCGGATCCTGATACTGAGATATTAGAGGTTGAAGGTTGGGACGATGAAAATGCAATGCGTACAGTGATGGCATGGGCTGAGGAATACGGCCATGCCTGAGAGAGTTGAAAAGCGAGGGCTGTCGGGTGGAGTGATGTTTCTCATACTGGTGCTGCTTTTGCTTTTGGCAATGTTACTCTCATTCCTTCTCGGCCGCTATCCCGTACCTCCAAAGGAGCTTTTCGGCATTTTTATCAACCGTCTGGGTTTTAATATAGAGCAGTTCTGGTCTGATACTCAGGAAGTGGCGGTTTTTAATATTCGCTTTCCCAGAATTTTAATGGCTGTTCTGGTGGGTGCATGTCTCTCAGCCGCCGGCGCTGCATATCAGGGCGTATTTCAGAACCCTATGGCGGCACCTGACGTTTTGGGCGCATCTGCCGGTGCAGGTTTCGGGGCGGCACTGGCTATATATTTCGGTCTTTCCGGCACATTTATTACCCTGTCTGCCTTTGCCATGAGTCTTTTGACTGTTGCGCTTGTGTTTTTTATAAGCAAAAGGACAAAGGGAGAGAAAGTTATGGGTATGGTGCTTGCGGGGATAATAGTAAGCTCCCTTTTTCAGTCGGGAACCTCTTTTATAAAACTGGTGGCTGACCCTACAAATAAGCTCCCTGCCATTACATACTGGCTTATGGGCTCACTGGTTGGAGCCACAAACAAAGAGATTAAAATGATAATCCTGCCCATGATTATTGGAATTCTTCCCCTTATCCTTCTCCGCTGGCGGCTTAATGTGCTCACTATGGGAGACGATGAGGCAAAGGCACTGGGGGTGAACCCCGGAAAACTGCGGATTGTAACCGTCATATCCGCTACCCTTGTAACGGCGGCGGCGGTGTCCGTTTCCGGAATGATAGGCTGGGTGGGACTGGTTATCCCTCACGTTATAAGACGTGTGGTAGGTTCGGATTACCGCTTTCTTATGCCGGCATCTATAGTTGGCGGAGGGCTGTTCCTGCTGCTTGTGGATGATTTTTCCAGAAACATTGCATCCACTGAAATTCCAATAGGAATTTTAACTTCAGTCATCGGCGCCCCTTTCTTCCTGCTTCTTATAACAAGAAGGGAGGAGACCAGATGAGCATAGAGGTAAAAAATCTCTGCTTTTCCTTCGGTGATCGGGAAATTCTCCACGATTTGAACTTCAGCATTGAAAAAGGGGAGTTTGTTTCCATTTTAGGGGCAAACGGGGTGGGAAAGAGCACCCTTTTCCGCTGTATTCTGGGACTTTTACCTGATTATACCGGTGAAATTATAATCGAGGGAAAAAATATAAAAGAGCTTTCGGTTAAAGAGATGTCCCGTCTTGTTGCCTATATCCCACAAAATACGTCACCGACCTTCAACTATACTGTAGAGGATATAGTTCTAATGGGGACAACAGCCTCTCTCGGCGTTTTCAAATCTCCGGGAAAAGCGGAGCTTGAGCGGGTTCAGTGGGCTATGGAGAAGATGGGGATAGAGAAGCTGAGGAAACGGAGCTTCAACCGTATAAGCGGGGGAGAACGTCAGCTGGCAGTTATAGCGAGGGCACTTGTGCAGCAGGCCGGAATTATAATGCTGGACGAGCCCACCGCAAGTCTGGACTTCGGAAACCAGATGCTTGTGCTCTCTCAGGCAAAGCTGCTGGCAGGTGAGGGGTATACCGTAATACAGACTACTCACAACCCTGAGCACTCATATATGTTCTCTAACCGTGTTCTTGCTTTAAAAGACGGAAGACTGCTTAAATCCGGCGCACCTAAGGAAATAATTACGAAAGATGTCATAGACAGTCTTTACGATATTTCCGTTGAGGTTCCCCAGCTGTATGATGACAGAGCAAGAGTCTGTATACCGTCAAATGTTGCGTTAGGAAATGAAATATAAGAATATAAAAGAGGGCCGTTTCTTAGAACGACCCAACCGTTTTATTGCTTTTTGCGAAGTGGACGGTGAAGTTCAGCGCTGTCATGTAAAAAATACAGGCAGATGCCGTGAATTGCTTACCCCTGATGCTAAAGTCTTTTTAGATTACCGACCTGGCTCTCAGCGTAAGACCGACTATGATTTAATTGGGGTAATGAAGAATGAGCGCCTTATAAATATGGACTCAAGCGCACCTAATGCCGTTTTCGGTGAATATCTGGCGGAAGGGGGCTTGGGCTATGTGCCTGACTATATTAAACCTGAGTGTACCTACGGAAACTCCCGCTTTGATTTCTATTTTGAGCACGACGGCAAAAAGTGCTTTGCGGAAGTTAAGGGGGTTACATTGGAGGAAAACGGCGTTGTCCGCTTCCCCGATGCCCCTACGGAGCGGGGCAGAAAGCATATGCTTGGGCTTGCGGAATGTCAAAATCAGGGATTTGAGGCAATGGCGGTACTTGTAATTCAGATGGAAAATGTAAAGTATTTTGAGCCTAACTTTAAGACAGACCCGAATTTTGCAGAGAGTCTTATTGAGGCCCAAAAGGCGGGAGTTAAAATACTTGCCTTTGACTGCAGCGTTCAGAGAGATTCCATTAAAATAAAAGAACGTGTTTCGGTTAAGTTAGAGCGGGACTTGTATTAATTTACTTAATAGTATATAATTCAGTTAATATGATGATTCCCGGAGGTTAGTATGAGCACAGAGAAAAAAATTCTAAATCCTGAGCATGACCAGACTCACGTGCACAGCCATATTGACGAAAACGGCAATGTCTATACGCATAGCCACGATGACAATGTAATTTTCTGTGAGCATGGCCATGAGCATTATCATGTGGACGAGATGGGAAACCTCTATTCGCATGTTCACGACCATGGTGACGATACGCCGCCCCATGGGCATACACACACTCAGACAAAGGCCGTAATAAACAGACTGTCAAGAGCCATAGGCCATTTGGAGAGTGTAAAGCGTATGGTAGAAAACGGAAGAGACTGCACTGAGGTGCTCATTCAGCTGGCCGCTGTCCGTTCTGCTTTAAGCAGCACTGCAAAGGTAATACTGAAAGACCATTTGGAGCACTGCGTTGTGAATATGGACCCCAACGATCCGGAACAGCTAAAGGCTCTTAATGACGCAATAGACAGGTTTATGTGATGAAAAAGAGACGCATTTATTAATGCGTCTCTTTTTCTTATACTGTAAAAAACTCCTTGGGCTGTTTTATAAAAAAGCCTGCGGTCTTGCCGTGCAGAATTTTCAGTAAGATACACGATTACGCGGCAAATAAATTATAATTTATTTGCCCCTACCCGACTTTTTCTATGTTTTCTTATAAAAAAGAAAAGTTTATTTTGCTTTTCTTTCGCATATTTTTTATTGATGATAAGGGAAATAAATCCCAAACCCTATATCCTATCTCTCAGGGCTTATAAAAAGGACAGCGTTTTTTAAGACACTCCCTGTTCATCTCAAAAAAAGCACACTGAGGTCTGGAAACAGGCATTTTAAAGCCGTGCTTTTCTCTTATAAAATCTACTGCCGCTTCAATGGCCAGTCTGCCGGTGCGCTTACAGCATCGAGGCCCGCCGTACTCAACAATGCGTTTCAGCGCCTCCGCTGTCATTCGCTGAGGAAGTTCCCACTCCAACGGGGTAAGGGGACTTGCTCCTGCCAGAATACTTTCAAATATCCCCGCACCTGCGGCGGCACCGCATACGCCTAAAAATCCGCAGGCACCTCCGGGGACTTCCTGCCCTCTATGCCATGCTGTATCCATGGCGTTGCCGTAGTCAAGTTCTCCGCCGCAGTTTTTGTATGCAGTGAGGAGAACGCAGGGCACTATGCTGTGATGCTCAGGACCGTGAAGATGTACAGAATCTAAGCTGCATACCTGAAGAAATAATTTTATCGGGTCATCTTCCCGACTTTTACGCAGAAAGCCCAGTATTTCGTCACTTCCTGAAGCATGACACTCGTCACAGACAAAATGACCGTCAACACATGCGGCATTGGCCTTCTTAATCTTGTGACACACAGAACATTCCATCAGCTGTTCATTTTTAAGATAAATTATAGGTTTCCCGCAGATAATGCAATTTGCGGCATGATGGTTTTCATCACAGCAGCAGCCTTCCAGTACAGCCATTATTTATCCCTCCTCATTCTCAATTTCATCAAATACCGGCTTTAAAGTTCGACTGCAAAGCCAGTTCATAAGCCCAAAACCTATTACTGCCCAGAAAACAGAACTTCTCATAAATACAACAGGGTCAAGGATGAAGAGAATAATCGGCAGGGTGTTATAGATAAAGAGCAAAACAGTTCTGGGAAGTTTTCCGAAGGTCAGCAGGACTCCGTTTTTTATGTGGTCTTTAAGACTGTTTTTATAGCGAACTATAAGCGGAAAAATGTAGGATGAAAAACAGACAAGCAAAATCATCAGGAAGAAAATCAGCATTCCGCTGAATTGCCCTGTTGCTCCTGCCTTAGGCACAAGAAATATGTATTCATATACAAGGCTGGCCATTATCAAAAGAGCCGGAATAAAATATAGAGTGGACTGCTTAAAGTTGGCTTTAAATCCCTTAAAAAAGCATTTTGCAGTTCCGCCGCCCTTATCGTATACCATGCACTGAGTTGCATAGTTCATGGCCCCTGCTGACGCCCCAAGGGTTACAATGGGCAGAGAGCACAAAATAAAGAGCAGATTTATAATTACTATGTCGCAGACTTTTTCTAAAAACTGGAATACAGGTCCGTCAAAATCAAAAAACTTCATAGGTATTCTTCTTTCATTCTTGCAATAACTTCATTTAAGTGGGGAACAGAGGAGATGCCGCCCTCTTTTTCGGCAGAGAGACCTGCGGCGGCGGAAGCAAAGCGCACAATGCCGGTGAGTTCTTCCTCCGTAAGGTCCTCCGGTGCTTTTCCGGATTTTAAAAGCCCGAACATGGCAGAACCGCCGAAAATGTCTCCGCAACCGGTTGTATCAACAACATTGAGCCCCTTTAGAGCGGGTACAAATCCCAGTGCATTTCTGTTTATGAAATATGCCCCGTTCTCGCCGCATGTTACATAGCAAAGCTTAATATTTTTAAATTCATTCATAATAAACTTTGCACCCTCCTCCGGCGGCAGGGAAAAGAGAAAATCAACCTCCTCATCGCTGATTTTCACAACATCCGCCTGCTTTAAGCCCCAGATAAGCTGTTCTCTGGCCTCGTCCTCATCAAACCAGAGAGGCAGACGGAGATTGGGGTCATAGCTTAAAAGGGTGCGGTAACGTTTTGCCTCGTTGACTGCCATCACAACGGCGGTGCGTGACGGTTCATCGGTAAGGGAAAGGCTTCCGAAGTGAAGAAATTTTGCCTCACTTATAAAGTCATAATTTACCTCAGGAAAACTGAGGAAGGTATCTGCTCCGGGGTTTCTGCTGAAAGAAAACTCACGGTTTCCCTTTTCATCCAAAGTTACAAAGGCAAGAGTGGTAAAGTGCATAGGGTCAAAAATCAAACCTTCAGTGGAAATATCGGATTTTTCCAGAGTGCTCTTAAGAAGCCTTCCGAAAGCGTCATCACCGACTTTTCCTATAAATCCTGTTTTAATGCCGAAACGGCTCAGAGCAGCCAGAAAATTTGCCGGTGCGCCGCCGGGGTGTGCGGCCATAGTGGGATAGCCTGTCTCGTCATTTTTAACAGTTGTAAAATCAATCAAAAGCTCTCCGAGAGCCACAACTTCAACCATGGTTTTCACTCGCTTTCGGGTATTCGCTGCATAAGAGCATGGGGGGTCTTACTCCCTTTTAAATTTTGGGGAAAGGATCTTAGTTAATATTCCTTTTGAGCCAATTATTTTTTTATTTTTAAAGTATAAATGATTGTGGAAAAAACCGCAAGCTAATATAATGGATTTTTAAACAAAATCGTTGACATGCCGTATAAAAATGATATATTTAATAAAGCTATTATACATATTTCCGAGGTGATACAGTGGAAAATAATACAGAAAAGACAGAACGCAGGAGAATGGCAGTGATAAACTTCCTGTACTGGGGAATGATAGTGCTCTGCTGTTTTGCGGGAATTAAATATTTTCTTCCTGTGCTGATGCCCTTTGTTATTGCATATTTGGTGGGGTGGATACTTAACAGACCTGTTAAATGGCTGAATAAAAGAATTAAGCTTCCGAGAGCTATCTGTGCTATTTTAATGGTTTTGCTGTTTTTTTCCGCCGCTGTTCTTGTAATTGCTCTTATCGGTACGCCTATTGTAATGGTTGCACAGAGTGTTGCACGTAAACTGCCGGCAATTGTTGAAGAAGGCATATTGCCTGATCTTGCATATTTCTTCGAGTTTTTGGAGCAGATAGTTGCCAACATTGACCCTAACATAGGAGCGGCTATGGACTCGGCAATAAACAGTGCCTTCAATCTTCTCAGCAACAGTGTAGGCACTTTCTTCGGTAATCTTTTCAGCTCGTTCGGAGGATTTTTGACCTCTGTTCCGGGGGCAGTAATGAAAACCCTGATAACACTCATTGCATCTGTGTTTATAGCCTCAGATTTTGAAACGGTTAAAAGCTTTATTATTCGTCTGTTACCTGAAAAGGCCAAACCGATTATTCACCAGTTCGGGCAGTATTTCGGACATACTCTGCCCAAATGCCTGCTTCCGTACCTGTTTATACTGTGTCTTACCTTTTTTGAGCTGTGGCTGGGGCTTGCACTGATAAAAGTGAACAGTTCCGCCACTCTGGCAGTTTTAATTGCTTTTCTGGATATTCTGCCGGTTTTGGGAACAGGTACAGTGCTTATCCCGTGGGCTGTCATTTCTCTTATGCGGCGGAAGGTAGGAATGGCGGTAAAGCTTATTATTCTGTATGTGGTAATTGCGATTATAAGAAATACTCTGGAGCCTAAGCTTGTAGGCCAGCAGATACATCTTCACCCCGTTATAACATTTGCAGCCATGCTGATAGGAATTCAGCTGTTTGGATTTTTAGGTATGATCGGACTTCCTCTTATGCTTGCGTTTTTACGAGAACTACATGAAAAAGGTATTATAAAAATACCGGGCCTTGAAAAAAGCGGCAGCGGAAATTAAATTTTTTGTATAACCGAAAATAAGCTGATAAAAAGCAAAGATATTATTAAGACCCCCGTGCAGACAAAATTTTGCACTGTAATGAAACAAAATCCCCCGATATGCAGACAGCATACCGGAGGATTTTTGTTTCCCCTAAGCTGATTTTTAAGACTTAGGGAACATTGAGCAGTTTTGAGGAAAAATTTAGCAGCAAAGTTAAAAGCCCGGTAATACTGACCTGTCGGCACTTTAACCCTGAGTGGGTAAAATTTATCTTCCCAAAACCAATAGAGCCTTATAATGTTTTGGCTTAGTTTTTGTGTTTTTTGCTCTTTTTGTACGCAAAACAAAGACCCAGACCAAGGGCAAGAGCAAGAGCTGCAGCGGCCGCAACTGCTGCCAGAAGTTTTTTGTTAATGGACTTATTGCATGTTTCTTCAGAGTTGGTTTTCATTATAACATCTCCTTTTTGTAAATACTCCGGAACAGAGGGGGGGACAGTGCCGGGAAAGTCCTCCATTTCGTCATAACTTAAAATAAAGTTTTCTTTATCCCTGATGTTCAGGTATACGTCTTTTCCGCCTTCCACAACTATATCATCGGTTTTATAATAGCCGTTACAGGCATTTACTATAACGTGGTCTACCCACGCCGGGGCAAGAAGTGTGTAACAATTTTCAGCCTTTGTCATTACTCCGCCGGGCCAGGAGTAGAACGCATTTTCGCCGCCTTCAGCCCACGCCCACAGATGAGGCTGGTGCCAGTAGGCAGGGACTTTGGCGCTGACACGGATTAAATCAGCACTCCCAGAGCTAAGATTCATTTTCTCTCTCCGTTCTCCGACCTGTAAGGCCGGCGTTCTTCCTGATTAATACTGCTTTTATTATAGTTAGGTCACAATCACATGTCAATGGACAAATAAATGTTTATAATTTTTTAAAACAAGTTTTCCTTTCAAAATTCTGAGAAAAGTGTTAAACTTATACCAAAATACAATAATGAAAATTTGGGGATAAAATGAAAGATAACATAAATATGCCCTTGAGCGGGATAAAAGTTTTAGAGCTTGCAACAGTTGTTGCCGCACCCTCTGCCTCTGAACTTCTCTGTGCCTACGGAGCTGAGGTTATAAAGGTGGAGCCGCCCATTACAGGAGATATTCTCCGACAGGGAGGCAAACAGCTAAATGTGCCTATTGAGGATAATAAAAACCCTATATTCACCATGCACAATAACGGCAAGCGTTTTGCCGCTGTAAATGTCAGGCGCCCTGAGGGGAGAAAAGTGCTTTTAAAACTGCTTGAAGATGCAGACGTTTTTATTACCAATATGAGAATTGAACCTATAAAGCGTCTGGGACTTGATTATGACAGCTTAAAAGACCGTTTCCCCCGTCTTATATACGCCGACCTTACAGGCTTCGGAAAGCTTGGCCCTGATGCAAGACGGAGAGGCTATGATACCAACGCCTTCTGGCTTCGCTCCGGTGCAGTCAGCGATTGGCAGGAAGGGGACAACGTTCCTTTCTATCCAGCCTACGGTTTCGGGGACGTAACTACCGGTATGTTTCTCTTTTCCGGCATCCTTATGGGACTTTTGGCAAGAGAAAGAACAGGAAGGGGAACAGAGGTCAGCACCTCCCTTTTTGCATCTTCTATCTGGTGCAACGGTAATAACCTGATTCGCTCTCAGTTTGACCCAAATCTTAAGCCTGATTCCAAAAAGCCCCGAAGCATGATCAATAACTACTACCGCTGTCAGGACGGTAAGTGGATTTTCATGTGCTCAACCAACTACGGGAAGGATTATAAGAAAGTATCAAGACTTCTGGGACTTGACGATATATGCAGTGACCCCAGATTTGCAGACAGTGGTACTTTGCAGTCCAGCGGCGCTGCCGCTGAGGCCGCCGCCAGATATGCGGAAGTATTTAAAAGCAAAAGCAGTGATTACTGGAAGAAGCTTTTTATAAAAAACGATGTGGCATGCGAAGTGGTAGGACATATAAAAGATATTTGTAAGGATAAGCAGGCAATAATAAATAACTACATAACGGAAGTAGAGTTTGCCGACGAAACTAAAGTTATGATGCCTTTGCCGCCGCTGCAGTTCAGCGCCTACGGGTCAAAAAACTACCGGCGGACAGACCCGATAGGTTCCAATACGGAAGAGGTGCTGAGAGATGCAGGCTTCAGCCGTGAAGAAATACAAATGCTAAAAGATAAAAAGACAATATAAAATAATCCAGCCTTATCGTATAACAGAATTTCTGCTGAGCACAGCCGTAATTGCAGATTAATGCAATTACGTGGCTGATGATGTAAAAAAAGCCTGTACGAGAGACTTTCTTTACAGTGAATGAGGAGAAAATATGAGAGATTACGCACATATAACCCGTATGGAAAATATTCTGAACTCAGGAAATGAAAACCTTGAAAAGCTAAACAAATTGTTGGATACAGTGGAAAGTCAGGTTGAGGATTACAAGGCTCTTGAGAATTATTATTTCAGCGATGAGCGGAATCTTGACCTGATTGACGATGAAAAGGGACTTATTCCTCAGGAAATAAAAAGAGGAGTTCTGGGCGAGGATTATATATATGATTTTCTAGGCGATGAGCGGGATACTGCTCTGCGCTTAATTGAGCTTGGACTTAAAATGCTGAAAAACGAATAAGAGAAATTAACCGGAACTTGGTAAGCCAGTACACCCTTATGGGGGTTTGGCTTTAGTTCCGGTTTTTTATATAATTTTATAACTATGCAAAAATGAAAAGGAACGGTAGGTTATAAATTAAAATATTCCAAAAGCTGAAAATATATTTAAAGTATGAAACTTTTTCCCTGTTTACGCCCTTATTAATTTCATAGGTAAGTTTAAAACGAAAGGAAGGTATATTATGAAAAAATTCTTGAGATTTATATTTGTGTTGTTTTTAATAGCACTGATTGTTTACGGCGGCTGGATATTACTTGATAAGGATAAGCAGATAGAACGCTTTGCAAGAAAACACGGACTTCAGCTTTCCGATTACCCATCATACATAGTAAATCTGTACCACCGAAATTCGGAGACAAAAGATTTTGTTTTAAATTATCCTCTGGAATACGGGAAAAAACAGGAGTTTGAGCTTTCCGAATATGCAGACTGCGGGGAAGTTCCGCTTTTTATGCAGTGGGACAGACGCTGGGGTTATATGGATTACGGCAGCAGCGTGGCAGGACTTACAGCCTGCGGGCCGGTGTGCCTATC
>JAHHRS010000017.1 GCA_020025675.1 Oscillospiraceae bacterium | reverse complement strand
CCTAAACCTACACCTAAACCCACTCCTAAGCCTACCCCAAAGCCTACAGCTTCTCCCGCCGCAAAACCGGAATATGATCCGGACTATGAAAAGAACTTTGAGAGCGGTCATGTAGAGCATGTAGAAATTGAGAATGTGGCTGACATTATACCCATTATAGACGATACCGAGCTTCCTTACAAAGAGCAGGAGGAAGCAAGCGCTCCGTCTGCACCGGCAGAAATAGAGATTGAAATAATCGAGACTCCCGTTGAGGCTCAGGGCGAGAACAACGTTATAGTAGAGGAAAGTCCAGTCCTTGATGCAAACGGAAATCAGACCTATACATACTCTGTAAATCTGGGACCCAACGGCAGAATTCTTCTCCGTGACAGCGGTGAGGAGAGCCAGGTATATCCTGTTGACGAGGACGGAGACGGAAATGTGGACTACGGAGAGTATTTCGTTATACCCACCACTCCGGAAGAGGGAACAGAGTCCGAACTTACCGCCGACGGCTATTATGTCAGCGAGAACTTATTTAACTATGATAACACTCCGGTAGAAAAGTACGACATTATTGCCGAGCCTATAGTGGATTCCATAAGCCGCCGTGTAGGCTGGCAGGAGAATGAGGGCAGAATGTATTATTATAATGAAGACGGAGTAACCGTTAAGGGACTGAAGAAAATAGACGGTAAGTTCTATTATTTTGACCAGAACGGAGTTAAAGCTTCTTTACTGGGTATTGACGTGTCTTCGTGGGATGAGGAAGTTAACTGGCAGGCCGTCAAGGCACAGGGCATAGATTTTGCTGTTATTCGTGTGGGGGGCCGAGGCTGGGAAAGTGGCAGCGTATATAATGATACCATGTTCAGTAATAACATTAAATACGCTAAAGCCGCAGGACTTAAAGTGGGAGTATATTTCTATTCCACAGCCGTAAACGAACGTGAAGCCGTTGAGGAGGCAAGCTACACCCTCCAGAGACTGGGCGGTCAGTATCTTGATTATCCTGTATTTATTGATGTGGAATATTCCGGTGACAGGCCTAACGGCAGAGCTGACAATCTGACACCTTCTCAAAGAACAAATATAATAAAAGCTTTTTGCGAAACCGTTGAAAACAGCGGCTATACGGCCGGAGTTTATTCAGGACAGAACTTCTTCAGAGATGAAATTGAGCTTGACAAGGTCAACAAGTATTATACTTGGCTTGCAAGTTACACTTCAAATAATCGCCTGCCTGACTTCCGGGGACGTTATGACATGTGGCAGTTTACAAGTTCCGGAAATATTAACGGAGTAGGTAAAAACGTTGACCTTAATGTTATATTTTAATAATAAAACTGTAAAACAGGACGAATATTTGAAATTCGTCCTGTTTTTTCGTTAATTCTAAAATATGTCTATTTTATTAACAAAAAATAAGGCTTTTACTTGACTAAAGAAAAGCCATGTGTTATGGTAAAAAAGCCGTAAATTAAGGACGTATATTGAATTACCGTCTGTATCATGGAGGAAATTAAATGAAAAAGAATAATGCAAAGGCTTTGCTCCCTATACTGGTATTCCTTTTGATGTATCTTGGACTTGGCCTTATTTTTGAATATGTTCTTAAAATTTCCATGGGCTTTTATAATATCCCGATAGTAATTGCTTTTTTGGTTGCTATTCTGGTTGCCTGCCTGCAAAACAGAGCGTTAAGCTTCAATGAAAAACTTGAAGTTATGGGTAAGGGAGTAGGGGATAAGAATATAATTACTATGCTCCTTATATTCCTTGTTGCCGGTGCTTTTGTGGGTGTTGTAGGTCGCTCAAGCGCTGAAAGCGTTGCTTACTTTATGCTGTCGTTTATTCCGGGACGTTATGCTGTGGCAGTTCTTTTTGTGGTTGCATGTTTTGTCTCCACTGCTATGGGTACAAGTGTGGGAACAATAACTCTTCTGACTCCCATTGCCGTAAGTGTTGCCCAGGTATCGGGATTCAGCGTGCCGCTTTGCGTGGGAACTATTATGGGCGGCGCCATGTTTGGCGATAACCTGTCCTTTATTTCTGATACAACAATTGCAGCCTGCAACGGTCAGGGCTGTGAGATGAAGGATAAGTTCAGAGAGAACCTTGGAATTGCAGTCCCTGCCGCACTTGTGACTCTGGTAATTATTTTGTTCCTTTCCTTTAACGCAGATATAAAGCCAATGCCTGTCCGGCCATACAATCTCCTCCAGATTTTACCCTATATGCTTGTGCTTATCGGGGGAATAATCGGAATAAATGTTTTTGTTGTCCTTCTTATCGGAATAGTTTCCGGTTCGGTTATTATGCTGGCAACAGGACAAACTGCCGCTGTTGAACTTCTTGCAAATATGGGTTCAGGCTCAGCCGGTATGTTTGAAACCTGCATAGTGGCTATACTTGTAGCTGCAATGTGCGCCCTTATCCGTGAATACGGCGGCTTTGAGGCACTCCTGTCATTTATTCGTCGTATTTTCAAAGGGAGAAAAGCGGGACAGCTTGGTATGGGAATGCTTGTTGGAGTTATGGATATAGCAACCGCCAACAATACAGTTGCCATAGTTATGGCAAACCCCATAGCAAAGGAAATGGGGGAGGAGTACGGAATAACTCCCAGAAAAGCCGCATCAATACTTGATACGTTTTCATGCGTGTTTCAGGGCGTCATCCCTTACGGCGCACAGATGCTCGTTGCAATTTCCGCTGCTGCAAGCCTTGGTTTCCCAATTTCCGCCTTCAAAATAATGCCCTATCTTTTTTACCCATATCTGCTTTTATTAAGTTCTCTGCTATACATATTTGTTTTAGACAAGAGAGATTCAAAAGCTTGTAAACAGTAATCTTCAAAATAATTAAAGCTCCGAGAGTAAATCTCGGAGCTTTTTGCATAAATATTAAACTGATTTATTTCACTAAACCTTCAAAAGCCTGTTCAAAGTCGGAAATTATGTCTTCAATATTTTCAAGACCAACGCTGACTCTGACAAGACCCTCAGAAATGCCGGCAGCTTTCAGCTCTTCGGCGGTGTAAGTGAAGTGAGTCATAGTGGCGGCATGCTCTACCAGAGTCTCGGCATCGCCCAGAGAAACAGCAATCTTGCACAGCTCCAGCTTATTAAGAGCGGCTGCGGTTGCTTCCTTGTCGGCTTTGAGTTCAATAGAAATCATACCTCCGGGCAAAGACATCTGCTTTTTAGCTATCTCGTAACCCTCAAAGCTTTCAAGACCCGGATAGTATACTTTTTCTACTGCCGGATGATTCTCAAAGAACTTGGCAAGTTCCATTGCGTTTGCGCTGTGGCGTTCCATACGCAGGTCAAGAGTCTTAAGTCCTCGTGCAATAAGAAAAGCATTGAAGGGACTCAGAACGGCACCGGTCATATCCACTACACCGAAATTGCGGCACCTGTCAATGAATTCATTGCTGCCCACAACAAATCCGGCAATAACGTCACCGTGACCGTTTATGTACTTTGTTGCACTGTGAACCACTGCATCGGCGCCCAGATCCAAGGGCTTCTGAATATAAGGAGAGCAAAAAGTATTGTCAACGATGACACGGATACTGGGGTTGTACTCATGAGCAATTTTTGCAACGGCTTCAATATCTACTAACTTGAGCGTGGGGTTGCAGGGAGTCTCAAAGTATACAACCTTGGTTTTCTCGCTCAGGTATTCTTTAATGTTTTGAGGATTGCTCATATCAATGAAATGAACCTTAATACCCAGATTGCTCAGACCGTGGCTGAACATTGCGTAGGTGCAGCCGTACAGAGTTTCGTCAGCAATAATTTCATCACCAGAAATAACACTGCTGTAAATTGCGGCGGTTATGGCTCCGATGCCGGATGCGGTAGCAATACCTGCTTCTGCGTGCTCAAGAGCGGCAATTCTTTCTTCAACAACATTAAGCGTAGGGTTTGACTGACGGGAGTAAACAAAACCGGTCTCGTCACCTGCAAAGCAGGCGCCGCCTTGCTGCACAGTGTCAAAAGTAAAGGTTGAAGTCTGATAGATGGGTCCGCAAAGAGCTCTGGCTGAGTTTTCCTGATTGCCTGCATGAATCTGCATGGTAGCAAAGCCGTATTTCTTGTCTTTGTTCATGATAAATTTTCCTTTCTTTTATATTTAACGAATGTTAGCTGCTATTTCGTAGATTTCCTTTATTGCTGCCTTATCCAGTGCAACAAATCCGCCGGTTTTTCCTTCGCCGATGTTGTTCATTTCCACAAGCTTGTCAATATCATTTGCAGATGCGCCTATTTCTTCAAAGCTGAGAGGCATACCAATGGATTTGAGGAAGTTTCTAAAGGCTTCCACACCTGCTCTGGCGGTACGCTTGGGGTCATTGTAGTCCATCTGACAGCCGAATATCCGTGTGGCCATCTGGGCAAAACGCAGACCGTCTGAGTGCTCCACGCAATAATCCATCCATGCGGGCATTATAACAGCCAGACCTGCGCCGTGGGTGCAGTCATACAGGGCAGAGAGAACGTGCTCTAAGTGGTGACTGTTCCAATCCTGCTGGCGGTCAGCGCCCATAATATCGTTGTGGCAAACCATTCCGGCCCACATGATATTTGCTCTGGCCTCGTAGTTGCTGGGATCTTCCATAACTCTGCGGCCTTCATGAAGCATAGCAAGAACTATACCCTCAAGAAGTCTGTCTGTCGTCTCAACATCAGGTGTGTTGGTGAAATAACGCTCAAAAGCGTGGGAAATAATGTCTGTGACACCGCAGGCAGTCTGATAAGGGGAGAGACTTTCGGTGAGCTCAGGGTTCATTACGGAAAATTTCGGGCGGATACAGTCTGCCTCAGCTGCTGTCTTTTCAAGAGTTTTTTCGTTTGTTATGATAGAATCGGGTGAACCTTCGCTTCCGGAAGCTGCAATGGTCAGAACCGTGCCTACGGGAAGGGCTGAATCGGGAACTTTACCAGAATAGAAATCCCAGAAGTCTCCATCGTAAACGGTGCCCATTGCAATAGCTTTTGCAGTATCAATAACGCTGCCACCGCCTACTGCCAGAATAAAGTCTATTTTTTCATTTCTGGCAAGCTCAATGCCCTCATAAACAAGACCGCTGCGGGGATTAGGCTTTACACCGCCAAGCTCTGTTGCATAAAGACCGCTCTCTTTAAGAGAATTATATATGCGGTCAAGGAGACCTGAGCGCTTAGCGGACTGACCGCCGTAAACAATCATTACACGGGAGCCGCCGAACTTCTTTATATATTTTCCAGTGTCATTTTCTCTGCCGCGTCCGAAAACAAAGTAAGTAGGTGCGTAAAAATCAAATGATTTCATATTTATCTCCTCGCTTTATTAAGATATTAATAACCGGTTCTGTTGCTGTCTGGCTGACCGTAACCCTTAAATTTCTCCATAACAACGTCCATCTGCTGGGAGGTGAGAATGTTAGGTTTTCCAATGCACATAGCCTGATACTGGAGCTTTGCAATGTACTCTAAATTGTTTGCAAGTCCAAAGGCACCCTTTATATCCTTACCGCAGGTCACAATACCGTGGTTTCCCAGAAGAACTGCATTGGAGTCACCGCAGACTTTAATTGCTTCCTCAGCCAGCTGTACGGTACCGAATGTGTGGTAGGGGGCGCAGGGAACGGTGGAAGTGTTAGCGTCCCCGATAACATAATGAACCGCACGGATAGGCTCCCCTAAAACTGCAAAGGTAGTGCAGTATACTGAGTGAGTGTGGACAACAGCGCCGGCATCGGGCTTGTTCTTATAAAAAATTGTATGCAAAGCCCACTCACTGGAGGGTTTACGTGTACCGTCCACCACGTTTGCATCAAGATCGGTGATGACAACATCCTCAGGTCTTGTCTCAAAGTAATCTATTCCGGAGGGGCTTATAGCCATAAGCTTCTTATCGGCATTAAAAATACTAATATTTCCGCTGGTGCCGGGGCAAAGACCTGACTCACTCAGCTTCTTGCCGTATTCTACTATTAATTCTCTTTCTTCCTGCATCAACATAGGTGCATACCTCCAAATTTGTTATTTAACTGTTCGCACGAACTCGGTTTTTAAGCCAGACCGGGTAGTATTTGTGGATTAGGCTGTCTTTTTTAGGCGTGTAGCTTAGGTAATCGCTGCTATCATAATTATTCTCCAAATTAAAACTTACATTACAGAGCTTGACGAGACCTTGCACTGTTGCCTGCTCATAGCCGGGATACAGGCGAAGCTCAAGCCCGGAGAGGTCGGCTATCATCTGCCTTAGAGCATTAGACTGAAATCCGCCTCCAAGTCCATAAATATAGCGACTGTTGTTTTTTGTAAGGTCAATGAGTCTATATAACTGCTCATAAACGGAACAGGCAATATCTGCAAGTACTGCATAGCACATATCAGTTTTGTCGGCCTTAAAACTAAATGGAGATTCCATGAAAAAGCCGCCGTTTCTCAGCGAACACCGCCGATAGAAGAGCAGAGAAGAAAAAGATGCAGTACAATGAAATTCTGTTTTCTCAGAATAAATTTTTTCAAGCCGGTCGTAGCTTAAATCCGGACAAAGGGCGGCTTTTACACGCTGATAATTCAGCCCTGTAACGCCGGGGTTCATTTCGGTTAAATAGTTTAATCCGCCCAGATCAGCATCTTCCCATACTCTCTGCTGAGGATCATAATATTTTTTCTCAGAAAGAGTGACAACAGGGGAGGTTGTGCCTGAAACTATGGCAATGTCCCCGTATTTCATGGGTACCTGCCTTAGGGCAACCTGAGTATCGGCACCGCCTATTACGAATACAGCATTATCTTCCATTCTGTATTTCTCTATAAACCGGGGAAGGACAGAGGCAAGCTTTGTCCCGGCAGAGGCAAGCGGAGGAAGCACTGACGTTTTAATACCGTAGGCTCTGCACAGTTCCGTGGACCAGACCTTTTGTTCAATGTCATAAAGCTCAGTTTCACATGCTTGTGAATGTTCCATTGCCGCAATGCCGGTGAATATGCAGCATATCCATTCGCTTACACTAACAATTTTGTCAATTCTTTCATAAAGCTCAGGTCTTAGCTTTTTAAGTCCCATAATCTTTGCAGCACAGAAATCCTCGGTGACCCATTTTCCGGAAAGTTCATAGATTCTGTCTGTTTCCTGAATTTGCCCCATATAATCTCTTCCCCGGTTATCAATATTCGGGAGACCGTAAAAGGCTTTACCCTCATTGTCTAAAAGGACAATGCTCTGTCTTGCGCCGGCAGAGGAAACCGCACTGACCCTAATATCGGGAAATTCACGGTGAAGTTCTTCGCAGCAGCGGTAAATTTCCCTTTCCCATTCGTTGGGAATGAAATACTGGGCATCAGGATATTTCTCATCTTTGTAATAAGTGTTAGTAAATGTGCGTATTCCAAGTATCCGACCAAGGGAGGAAACCAGTGCAACCCTTGTATTTCCGGTGCCCAGATCAACAATAAGGTAATACTTCATTTAATTCTGTTTTTTAAGTACATCTTTGTTGTACACCAGTTTTTCAATGTTTTCACCCTTGAACCAACTCTGAATACGGGCGTTAAGTATATCAGCCTGATGATTGGTGACTTCAAATGTAGAGCCGCCTATATGAGGTGTAAGAATGGTGTTGGGACAGTAGGCAATTGCCAGATCTTCCTCCGTAGGAGGCTCGGTGTCCAGAACATCGATAACGGCACCGGCTATGGCCTTGTCGTTTAGCAGACGGATAAGAGCCTTGTAGTCAACTATTGCGGAGCGGGCAGCGTTTACGAAGATTGCACTTTTCTTCATTGAACGAAGCAGAGTTTCATTTATCATGCCTATTGTAGAGTCGGTAACAGGGAGATGCAGAGATACAACATCACTTTCTGCAAATATAGCCTCAAGGCTTGTCTTATGATAATGCCCCTGAGAGCTCTCTATGAATGGATCATAGAAGGAAATGTCACAGTCAAAACCGTCAAGTATCTTAGCGGCGGCATGGCTTATAGCTCCGAAACCTACAAAGCCTACCTTTTTACCCTGAAGTTCATGGCCCATCCAGAGAAAATATGGAGTAGTTCCTTCAACCCATTTACCATCCTTTGCCCACTGAATTGCGGGAAGGGCGTTTCTCATGGAAACAACCATGAGAGCTACCACCAGCTCGGCAACGGCCTGAGTGTTACGTCCGGGGGTGCAGAAAATTGGAATGCCGGTTTTAGTGCAAGCCTCAACCTCAATGTTTGCAGGGGTTGCCCGGCAATCGCCGATAAAGCGCAGCCTGTTATAGCCCGTAAGAACTTTCTCGGTTACACGGTCAAGCTCTGTTATAAGAGCGTCAGGCTGGACACGCTTTAAGTTTTCCAGCATTTCATCTTCGTAGTATCTTTCGCCGGTATCCGTCCAAGGCTCATAGATTACTTCGTCGAACATTTCTCTAAGCTCAGCAAGGCGATTTTCAGGATAGGGTGCTCTTACATACAGTTTCATAAGAATGAACTCCTTTTAGTAAAATTTTTTTACATCACTGTCAAAATATTTATCTAAAATATAGGGAACGTAAACGCCCTTATCGGTAACAACACCGGAAATAAGGTGAGGCGGTACAACGTCAAAAGACGGATATATAGCTTTAACCTCAGGAATTGTATTTTGTATACCGCGGTAGCTGAGGACCTGAGAAGGATTACGCATTTCTATAACAATGTCATCTCCGGTCATCTTGTCTTCATCCGGAATACCGGTGACATAGTATGGAATTCCAAAATACTTTGCAAGAATTGCAATCTGAAAAGTTCCTATCTTATTGGCAATATGACCGTCTCTTGCTATTGTGTCGGCAGCAGAAGTAAAAAGGTCTATGCCCTCTTTCTCCATGGAATAGGCTATCATATTGTCGGTAATGACCGTTGTATCAAAACCCATTTCGCCAAAGCAGCTGGAGGTGAGTCTTGCGCCCTGAAGATACGGGCGGGTCTCGGCGCAGAAAACACGGAAGTTCTTTCCGCTTTCGATAGCCGCTCTAATGACAGTGCCGATAATTGTCTCACCAAAGCACTGAGTTAAAATGGTTCCGTTGTTGGGAATAAGGTCAGAGAGATAGTTACCAACTATCTGCATAGTGCTGTAACGGCGGTTAAGAGACTCAATAGTAGTATCAACAATGGCCTCGATAGGGTCTTTACCGTTTTCCAGAGCGGCTTTTCCCACTTCTGCACAGTGATAGGTTATTTTACCGTAACGGTTTGCGGTAGTGGGTCTTGCATGGGCAAGGTCATAGGCTGCCTTATCCAGAAAGTCGCACTGCTCTTTTATACCTTTATCCTTTATCTGATATGCAGCCAAAGCCATTCCCATTCCCACAGCTGTATAGGGACCGGCACTCTGAGTTACCATATCGGATATTGCTTTGACTACTTCCTGATAGCTTTCGCACTCAACAAAGTGACGCTCGGGGAAAATGCGTCTATCGAGTATTCTTACTTTACCTTTGTCATACCACGCCACATTCTCATACTTGAGAAGAAACGGCATATTTTTATCCATTCTTTCCATAATGGTTCTCCTTATTATCGGTTATAAAAAATTGCACTGACGGGATTTTAAATTCCGTATAAAATATTATGAAGAGTCTCAATGGTTTCTCTGCCGCATTTAATGCTCTCACGCTGTTTTATAAGTGCAATACCAAGCTTCACAAGACAGCGTTCCATAGGGATTCGGAGGGAAAGGTCTTTAACGGAACTGACCTCCATTACCTTTGAGTCGCCCACAGTGCGGCGGATAATTTCGGTACCTGCATAGCCGAAGGAATCAGCCATTATGCAATCAATGTAAAATTTCTTAAATCCGTCGGTTTTATAAAGCTGAAAGGTGACTTGCTCATCATACTTTTTCTCTATCTTTTCCCGGGTCATATCACAGGTGTCTGCTATAATTTTTTCAAGAGCCTGTATGGCCTCTTTCTGTTCTGGCATGGTGTAAAGCTTGTTAACCAGTGAAAAGAACAGGTTTCCGATAACATTTCCGATGTCGTAGCCCATGGGACCGTAGAAGGCAAATTCAGGGTCAATTACCTTTATGCCTTCAGCATTTGCAAAAACAGAACCTGAGTGCAGGTCACCGTGAATAAGGGACTGAGCACAGTTCATAAAACGGTCTCTGAGCTTTGCAACCTCTGTGTGAAGTTCCATGTCATTATAAAGGTACTCTTCAACGAACTTCTCGTTTCCTTCGGTAATTATGTTTTTGTTTCTCTCATTGTACGGTACAGAGAGATAAGGCTCGGAAAGAACCAAGTCTTCGGTAATGTCGCAAAGCTCCGGATTAACAAAGAACTTTACGTTTTTCTTCTTGTCAGCGCTGTTCATAACAAGATCGGTAGTCGGTAAGAGGGTATCAGCCATAAAGGTAGATAGATTTTCACTCAGATGGGGATAAACTCTGTTTTCCATAAGCTCTGTGCGAAGATTCTTATAAGCGGAAATGTCTTCCATGGAAAGGGCGCACATTGTTTCATCGTAATGAAATACCTGGGGAACGTAGCCGGGAGCAAGCTCGCCCTGAAGCTGAAGAATTTTTGCTTCTATCTTGTTGCGGTAGGTATCAAGGGGTCTGCCGGATGAACGAAGATGCTTGTCAGCTTGTTTAACAACAAGGGAGTGGCCGTCACGCAGGGATTTAATTTTGAAAACGTAGTTTATATTGCCGTCTCCGATTTCAACGCATTCGGTTTCTTCATCAGGTTCAAACTTATGAAGAACTTCTACTGCATAACGTTTTACATCGTCTGTGTCCATAAGAAAAAATTCGGTAAAGTTTTTCATATACCAGTCCTCCGATCTTCAGTTTATATTTATGTATCCGAAATCAGGTCGGATACGGCCATTCGTAATAAAAGTAAAGTTGAATTTCCCACATTTCACCCAAATAATACACCCTAAAGCAACATAAGTCAACATAGAAAACAACATAAACTAACATCAACGTCAAAAGAAACTTAAATCAATATAGAAATAATAAAAGTAATTTGACCTTTTTTCCTTACTCTTAAATAAAAACTTCTTCTTTTTATTATTTTAATTGCTTTTTTATGGAATATATAATATACTAAAAACAACAAATTCGGAAACAAAAATAAACATTTATCTATTTTGAAATTTGGAGTTTTTATCATGCTTAAAATTGAACGTCAAAATTTAATCGATATGGAATTGAATAAGCAGGGCTTTGTGCTTGTTCCGGCGCTCAGCGAGCTTTTCAGGTGCAGTGAGGAAACTGTTCGCCGTGACCTAAAGGAAATGGAGAGTGAAGGTCGGTTAGTACGCACTCACGGCGGAGCTTATCTGGTTGAGAAATTTGATAAAAGCTACCCCACAAATCTCCGCAAGGCTTATTATCAGCGTGCTAAAGACAGAATGGCTCGTCAGGCTATGAACTATGTTAATGAAAACGATGTTGTAATGCTGGACTCCAGTACAACATGTCTTTCTATTGCGGAAGCTTTTATCCGGTCAGGTAAATCCCTTACCATAATAACAAACTCTCTTCTTATCTGTACACTTTGCAATGAGAGCCAGTCCAACATTAATCTTATCTGTCTCGGCGGAGAGTTCAGACGCAGAACAACCTCTTTTACAAACCAGCACACTGTTGATGTGCTTAAATACTACCATGCAGACAGCTGCTTTATAAGCTGCCCTAAACTTACATGCGAATTCGGTCTTTCCGATAACCACATGAGTGAGGCCAATGTGAGAGCCTGTATGCTACAGCAGTCTGAATTTAAATGTGTTGTTGCCGACCATACAAAGTTCAATTCCAGCGCTAACATACTGTTTCCAGGAATTGAATCTTTAGATGTAATAATGACCGACCAGAAACTTGACAATCAATGGGAAACATTTGCTAAAACAAATAATATTAAGCTTGAATACTGTATCGAGTAATATTTATATACTGCTTAAAGCTTGCTGAAATATCATTTTAAATGATTTCAGCAAGCTTTTTTGTTTTTTTGGCAGCAGTTTACAGGGTCTGATTCGGGTTCCAGTCAAATTCTTCATATGGCGGCTGCTCCGGACACCACACATTTCCTGTCATAGTGACGTCTTCAAGCTCTTCAAGCAATTTCAAAGAACCATCATGGTGACCGCAGTCATATTCAGTGCTTAGCCATACTCGGACGATTTCCAATGCTGCCCATTTTCCAAGCATTCTTCCGCCCAGACATAGAACGTTTGAATCATTATGCCGACGGGTAAGGCGGGCGGAATAACTGTCGGTTATTGCGGCTGCACGGACGCCTTTGAATTTGTTGGCTGCTATACTGACACCGATACCCGAACCGCATATTAAGATGCCTCTCTCGGCTTTACCGGCTGAAACAGCAGATGCCACTTTAGCCGCATAATAAGGGTATCGAGACGGACGGTCATTACTGCCGCAGTCTATAACCTCATATCCCTCATCTTTTAAAAGCTTTATTATTTCAAGCTTCATTTCGTAACCGGAATCGTCACAGCCAACATAGATTGTTTTGTTCATTTTTTACTTAGATTTAAGCGCAATGGCCTGTTCGGCTTTCTCTGCAATGTCCTTAGCAGTTATGTTATAACGCTCCATAAGAGCAAGGGGGTCGCCGCTTCTGCCGAAGCAGTCTTTAATACCCACTCTCATAACGGGAATGGGATAGCTTTCGCAAACTGTCTCCGCTACCGCTGAACCTAAACCGCCCATGATGTTTGCTTCCTCGGCTGTGACTATACAGCCGGAGTATTTTGCAGCCCTAAGTACAGCTTCCGTATCTAAAGGCTTAACAGTATGTATATCAAGAATACCGGCTTCAATACCTTTTGAGGCAAGCATTTCCTTTGCTTTTAAGGCCTCCTGAACCATAAGTCCGGTTGCGATTATACAAACATCCCTGCCGACTGCCAATTCGGAGGCTTTTCCAAGCTCGAATTTGTAGTTGGGCAGAAGATTGGTGCATTCATCCACATCAAGTCTTCCCAATCGCATGAAACAGGGACCGTCATACTCGGCGATAGCCTTGGTAATGAGCTTTGTCTCGTTTGCATCGCAAGGGGAGAGCACCATCATACCGGGGATTGAGCGCATAAGCGCAAGGTCTTCAATGCACTGATGAGTGGCACCGTCTTTACCAACAGTAACACCTGCATGCGTTCCTATAACCTTCACATTTAAATGAGGGTAGGCAATAGAGTTTCTGATCTGTTCAAATGCTCTGCCGGCAGTAAACATGGCAAAAGAGTTTACAAAAACGGTTTTTCCGCAGCTGGCAAGACCGGCCGCCATACCTACCATGTTAGCCTCAGCTATTCCCACGTTTCTTGCACGTTCCGGATAGAGGGCAGCGAACTTTTCGGTTCTTGTGCAGCACTGAAGGTCTGCATCTAAAACAACTATTTTTTCGTTTGAGCCTATTTCAGCCAGTGCCTCACCATAGGCGGTGCGCGTAGAAATTTTACTCATAAAGCTTTACCTCCTTTTCGGCAAGGGCGATTGCCTCGTCAAGTTCCTTAGCTGCTGCAAGGTATTGCTCAGTGTTGGGATCGTTGCCGTGCCACTCATTTGTATCTTCCATAAAGGAAACGCCTTTACCCTTAACGGTTTTCGCGATTATGACAGAGGGGGTTCCCTTGCACTCTCTCGCCTTTGCCAAAGCGAGACAAATGCTGTCCATATTATGACCGTCACAAGTAAGTACATTAAAACCAAAGGCTTTGAATTTTTCATCTATCGGGTAAGGCGACATTATTTCACTAATTCTGCCGTCTATCTGAATGTCATTGTTATCTACGATGGCACAAAGATTATCCAGACCGTAGTTTCCCGCAGCCATAGAAGCTTCCCAAATCTGCCCCTCCTGAATTTCACCGTCTCCGAGAATGGCGTAAACTCTATAATCTTTCTTATCCATCTTTCCGGCAAGAGCCATACCCACAGCTGCAGAAAATCCTTGTCCTAAGCTTCCGGTAGACATGTCCACACCTTTTACATGCTTCATTTCAGCATGACCGGAGAGATCACTGTCAATGTCACGGAAGGTTGAAAGAAGCTGGGAAGGGAAGTAGCCCCTTTCAGCAAGAGCTGAATAGAGAGCGGGGGTACAGTGACCCTTGCTGAGCACAAGCCTGTCTCTGTCCGGATCGTTGGGCTGGTCCGTATTAATTTTCATTTCATTAAAGTATAGTGCGGTGAGCAGCTCACAAATAGAAAATGAACCTCCGATGTGACCTGATGTGGCTCTGTAAACCATTTCTAAGGCACTTCGCCTAATCTGGGCAGAAATCAACATCAGTTCGGCTGCTTTTTTTGATGTAAGGCATTTTTCCATATAATCAAACCTCCTCATATAAACAAATATTTGTTCAATGCTTGTGTATTATAAACATAAATAACAAAAAATTGGAAGAGCTTCTTGTGAGAAAAATGCTTTTTGTTAAAAAGACACAAAAAGCGACATAAGAAAATGTTTATATCAACAAAAAACGTTATATTTTGGCGCTAAACGAACTAAATGCAACATAAGAAATCTTGAAAAGCGTAATAAATATTAAGATAAAAGCCTTTAAATTTCTAAAAAACCTAAAATTACAGAACATATTAGAAAAAACAGATTTAAAACCTCAAAAACTCATAAAACCACAAATACGTCTTGACAATAATAGCCTGACATGGTTTAGTATAAGCAGCGACAGAAAAAACTGTGTCAAAAATAATGTTCTGAGGAGGAAATAAAATGAAAAAAGTAATTGCACTTCTGTTAGCACTTGTACTGATTTTGGCTATGACCGCATGTGGCGGGGAAACTGCACCGGAGGCAAAAGACCCTGCTTCAGATCCTGCAAACCCACCTGCAGACGCAGACGTAATTAAAATCGGTTACGTCTCCGACCTGACCGGTCCCACTGCTTTATGGGGTACTGCCGGTCAGTACGGCGCAGAAGCCGCTGTAAAAGACATTAACGCTAACGGCGGTGTTCTTGACGGCAAAATGCTTCAGCTTGTTCCCATGGACGGCAAGGGAGAGGCTGCTGACTCTGTATCCGCATTTAAAAAGCTTGTTGAGGAGCACAAAGTTGTTGCATCAGTTGGTACTAACTTCTCATCCTGCAACATTCCTATGGCTTCGGTGGCAGATGAGCTGAAGGTTCCTGTTCTCGGTACTGCAACCTCAAACGAGCAGGTTACAGTAGACGAAAACGGTAATCTTCACCCCTATTCCTTCCGTATGTGTTTTATTGACTCCTATCTCGGCACTGTTATCGGTAACTATGCCGCTGATAATCTGAAGTTTACCAAAGCAGCTCTCTTTACAGTTGCCGGTAACGCAAACTCTGAGTCTGTCGGCTCTTTCATAAAAGATGCTTTTGAAGCAAAGGGCGGTAAAATTGTGGCAGATGAGCAGTGCCAGGAAGGAGACGTTGACTTCCGCGCTCAGCTCACCAACATGAAAGCAAAAGAACCCGAAGTCATTTTTGTAATTATGAATGACTATGCAAAGACCGCTACCTTTGCAAAGCAGGCAAGAGAAATGGGCATTGAGTGCCTGCTCATGGGTCATGACGGCTGGGACAGCGCACAGCTTGCAGGCGAGGCAAACGGTGCTCTGGAAGGATGCCTTTATGTTTCCCGTATAGGCTTTAATTCTCCCGATGCCAAGGCATTCGGCGAAAGAATTTCCAAGGAATACAACATCGGTATGGAAGCAGAATGCTTATTCGGTTATGACGGAGTTATGTGGGTTGCCGACGCTATCAACCGTGCAGGTTCAGCTGACCCCACTGCAGTCCGTGATGCTCTGGAAGCCACAGAAGTATTTGAAGGTCTTATCGGTACTCTTGTAATGGATCCTGCAACTCATAACCCGTCTATGGCATGCGCCCTCTACGAGTGCAGCGGCGACAGCTTCACATTTAAAGAAATTGTAGAAGCCCAGTAAATCAAAGGTATTAAATGGGGAGGGTTCACTCTCCCCATTTTTTTAGAGGAAATTCATTAAAATTCATTCTGCGAAATTCTACCCGTATAGGAGAAAAAAATATGTTTTTACAGCAGTTAGTAACGGGAATTTCCGTTGGAGGCATTTATGCCCTTCTTGCAACGGGTTATTCCCTGATTTACAGCTTGCTTGACTTCTCAAACTGGGCCCACGGCGAGTTTGCAATGGTCGGGGCATATGTTGCAATTGTTTTCTCTACTTTTGTAAATATTCCCTTCCTTCCCGCTGCTCTCCTCGGCATAGCTGGAGGCGCCTTGATAAGCTATGGATGTGAAAAAGTTACTTATCGTCGTATTCGCCGCAACGGCGCTCCGAATATGTTCCTGATGATAGCGGCAATGGGACTTTCCAATATGTTCCAGCAGGCTGCAAATCTAATCTTTTCCGGTCAGTACAGATCCTATCCCTTTAAACTGCCGGTCTCAACTATAAAAATAGGCACCGCTTACATAGGTGTTCTTGATATTATAAGCCTTGTTATTACAGCAGTTGTAATCGTAATCCTTGTATACCTTATTAACAAGACTCAGTTTGGTCTTAACGTAAGAGCTATTTCATGCAATGCTTATGCCGCCAAAGTTCTGGGCGTTAAGGTTGACAAAAGCATAGCACAGGTCTTTCTGCTGGCCGGCGGTCTTGCCGGTGTGGCAGGTATACTTTACGGCATGAAGTATAATGTATTCCCAACAATGGGCAATGTAGGTCTTAAAGCCTTTATCGCTTCTGTTATCGGTGGCTTGGGAAGCGTTCCCGGGGCTATTGTAGGTGCTATCATTCTGGGTATACTGGAGACTCTCGTTTCCGGATACATCAGCTCCAGCCTTCGCGACCTGTTCTCGTTTACGCTCCTAATAGTTTTGCTTCTTGTTAAGCCAAGCGGACTGTTCGGAGTTGACGTACAGGACAAGGCGTGAGAAGGGAGTAAGAGATGCTTGAGTTTCTAAATGATATTAACGCCCAATTCTGCGGATTTCTAGGTATAAACAGCTATATGCAGGGCGTTATAGTTATGGTTTGCATAAATGTTATAGCTGTATTAGGTATGTCGATACTAACAGGCTTTACACGACTGTTTTCTTTCGGCAATGCCGGTTTTATGTCTATCGGGGCTTATACCGCCGCCATATTAACTGTTGAGTTTAACGTTAATTTTCTTATAGCAATTGTTCTGGGTGCTTTTTTTGCAGGACTGATTGCTTATCTTCTGGGTTCTATTACACTGAGACTTAAAGGAGACTACTTCCTTATTACATGTCTTGGTTTCGGTGAATGTGTGAGGGTGTTGTTTAACTACACAAAAGATATAACCGGAGGCTCTGCCGGTTATCCCGGCATTCCCAACTACTCCAACATGCTCTTTTGCGTTGTATGTGTTGTGCTGGCTTTCTTCCTTGCATGGCGGCTTATTCATTCCAAGTACGGCCGTAACCTTACAGCTATAAGGGAAAATGAACTGGCTGCTGAGGCTGTGGGTGTGGATGCTTTCCGCTTTAAAAGAATGTCTTTCACAGTCTCCGCTATTTATGCCGGCTGGGCAGGAGCTCTTTATGCCGGATACCTTATGTACATTGTTCCCTCAAGCTTCAATCTTGCAAAGAGCTGCGAGCTTATAACAACTACTGTTATAGGCGGTCTTGGTTCTCTTACCGGTTCTGTTTTGGGCGCAGTAATCGTTACTGTTCTGCCTGAAATATTCAGATCCCTCTCAAACTACCGAATGCTCATTTACAGTTTTGCCGTTATCGTTATTATCATGTTCAAACCCTCCGGACTTTACGGTTATAGGGAATTTTCCATTAAACGCTTCTGCAGAGGGGTTAAGAAGTATTTCTTCTTAGCGGTAAACTTTTTCAGAAATTTCGGCAGAAAAAAAGTGACAGAAGCGGGAGAGGAGGAAAGCAATAAATGAGTAATGAAAATATACCGGTATTGGAAATGCAGAACGTCGAAAAACATTTCGGCGGCGTGCATGCAATAGATAACTTTAGCCTAAAGTTAGAAAAAGGCCAGATACATGGGCTTATAGGGCCTAACGGTGCCGGAAAAACTACTATATTTAATAACATTACCGGCATTTACGCTCCCGACTCAGGTAAAATCCTTCTTAACGGTCAGGACATTACAGGAAGTAAACCCTATAAGGTTGCACAGCTTGGTATTGGCCGTACATTTCAGAATATCAGACTATTCTCAAACCTTTCCGTTCTGGATAATGTCGTCATTGCCAGTAATCTTGATGCAAGCTACAATCTTCCTCAGGCCTTCTTTAAAACTCGTAAGTATAAAGAGCGAGAGAAATTTCTGGCTGAAAAGGCAATAGATCTTCTTGATGTTGTAGGTCTTGCGGATAAAGTTAATGAAAAGGCAAGTTCTCTGCCATACGGTCATCAGCGTAAGCTGGAGATAGCCCGTGCAATGGCTCTTGACCCCAAACTCCTTTTGCTGGACGAGCCGGCAGCGGGTATGAATGAAGAAGAATCTTTGGATCTTGTAAACTTTGTCCACCAGATTAGAGAGCGTTTTGATATTACTATTCTGATGATAGAACACCATATGGATGTTGTAACAGGTCTTTGCGATTTTTGTACCGTGCTTAACTTCGGAAAAACTATCGCAACCGGTACTCCGGCTGAGGTAAAGAGCAATCCGGAAGTTATCAAGGCTTACCTTGGAGGTGCAGATTAATGTCAACTCTTTTAAATGTTCAGAATATAACCGCGGCATATGGCGGTATACAGGCCCTTCGCGGTGTATCCCTTCAGGTTGAGGAGGGGGAAATAGTGGCTGTTCTGGGTGCTAACGGTGCGGGAAAATCCACTTTACTAAAATGTATCTCATCTGTTATGAAGACAACGGGCGGCAGCGTTGAATTTATGGGTAAGCCGGTATCCAAAAAACCTTACGAGGTTGTTGAGGCAGGACTTGTTCAGGTTCCTGAGGCAAGACAGATATTTACAAAGCTTACTGTCTATGAAAACCTGAGGATAGGCAGTAACTTCAGAAAAGATACTGCCGCTATAAAAGAAGATATTGAACGGGTTTACAGCATTTTCCCAAGGCTTAAAGAGAGAGAAAAGCAGTACGGCGGACTTCTCTCCGGCGGAGAACAGCAGATGCTTGCAATCGGCAGAGGCCTTATGGCAAGACCTAAACTTCTGATGTTCGATGAACCTTCTTTGGGACTTGCACCTGTTATCGTCCAGCAGGTTTTTGATGTAATTAAAGAAATCAACAAGGAAGGCATTTCTGTGATGCTTATTGAGCAGAACGCACAGAAGGCCCTTGGCATTTGCAATCACGCTTACATCATGCAGACCGGCAAAGTCGTGGCTCACGGCAAAGGTAAGGACCTGCTCGCAGACGAAAGTATGGTTTCCGCATATCTTGGATGATGAGTATAAAAACAGACACGTTTATGCGTGTCTGTTTTTTGCGTTCATATATTTGTAGTTGCCAATGAGTATAATGAATGATAAAATCCAATCGGAGTGTGATTAGATGCGTTATTATGAGCCGGATTTTTATGAAGATTTTAAATGTATAGCTGATAGATGCCGCCACTCCTGCTGCAAGGGCTGGGAGATAGATGTGGATGAAGACAGTTTAAGACGCTATTCCAAATTAGAGGGAGCAATGGGACAAAAGCTAAGAGAAAGCATTTCAAATGATGAAGAGCCTTGCTTTATACTTTCTGAGGACGAACGCTGCCCCTTTTTGCAGGACAACGGTCTGTGCCAGCTTATAATAGAACTTGGAGAGGACAGCCTGTGTGATATTTGCAGGGAGCATCCAAGGTTTTATAACTATTACGGTGACAGAGAGGAGAGAGGCATCGGCCTTTGCTGTGAGGAGGCTGTAAGACTTTTGCTCCAATACCCTGAGCCCTTTAAAATTTTAAAATATCACTGCCACGGTGAGGCAGAGGAAGATGAGAAAGAAGTACTTCTGCGTGATCGACTTTTGGAGATAATTTCATTTGGCGAAGAGAACCTATCTTCGAGACTTATAACATGTCTTAAACTATGCAATGCCAAAATTATTGACTTTGACCCAAAATTCTGGGCAGAATATTATCTCGGTCTTGAGCGCATGGATGAAAAATGGACAGAGATGCTGATAAATTTAAGAACCGCGGATACTCGAAACTTCTTACCTTCAGGACTTCCCGCAGAGCGTCTCTTTTCTTATTTTATATACAGACACTTTGCAAAGCTCTGCACTGATTATGGCCCGGCATCCGCACTTGTTTTCTGCCTTCTAAGCGTTGCCGTTATTATTTTATTAGAAGATACAGATGGAGAAAATTTTGAGCATGTGAGGCTATACTCAGCGGAAATCGAGTATTCGGACGAAAATATTCAGCTTATTATGGATAAAATCAGTCAAAGACAGAAATAAGCTCTTTACTTTTAACCTAATTGTATGTTAACATTATTTGATAAAAGATTTTGATTTAAACTGCCTTGTTGGCAGAATGGAGTAATGTATGTCAGAAACTAAAAAAGAAATAGAAAGGCGCAGAACCTTTGCTATTATCTCTCACCCGGACGCAGGTAAAACTACACTTACCGAAAAGCTTCTTCTTTACGGCGGGGCTATTCAGCAGGCAGGCTCTGTTAAGGGTAAGGCCACGGCCAGACACGCAGTGTCTGACTGGATGGAGCTGGAAAAGCAGAGAGGAATTTCCATAACCTCCTCTGTAATGCAGTTTGAATACGAGGGCTATTGCGTAAATATTCTGGATACCCCCGGACACCAGGACTTTTCTGAGGATACCTATCGAACCCTTATGGCAGCCGATAATGCAGTTATGGTTATAGACGCCGCAAAAGGTATTGAGCCTCAGACAAGAAAGCTTTTCAAAATTTGCGCTATGCGTCATATACCTATTTTTACCTTTATCAATAAGCTGGACCGTGAAGCCAGAAGTCCCTATGATTTGATGGAACAGCTGGAAAATGAGTTTGGCATAGGCACATATCCTATGAACTGGCCTATCGGCTGCGGTCAGGATTTTAAAGGTGTTTATGACAGAGAGAAGAAAGAAATTCTGGCCTTTACAGACTTCCATAAGGGAACAAACCGTATTAAGGCAATCGAGTGCAGTTTGGACGAAACCGAAAAGCTTGATGAACTGATCGGCTACAGACTGCGGGAAGCTCTTTCCGACGATATAGAGCTTCTTGACGGTGCCGGATATGAATTTGACATAGAAGAAGTAAGAAAAGGAAAACTCAGTCCCGTGTTCTTCGGCTCGGCTTTGAATAACTTTGGTGTTGAGCCATTCCTTGAAAGCTTTTTGAAGCTAACCATGCCGCCTCTTCCCAGAATTTCCAAGGACGATATTATTGATCCATTTGACGAGCATTTTTCTGCGTTTGTATTTAAAATACAGGCAAACATGAATAAGGCTCACCGTGACAGAATTGCATTTATGCGTATCTGCTCCGGAAAGTTCCAGCGTGACAAAGAATATTTCCATGTTCAGGGCGGAAAACCCCTTCGTCTTGCTCAGCCCCAGCAGCTTATGGCCTCTGACAGAGCAATTATAGACGAGGCATATGCAGGCGATATTATCGGTGTTTTCGATCCCGGTATTTTCTCCATAGGTGATACTATATGCGAGAAAGGACAGGATGTCTGCTTCGAGGGTATTCCCACCTTTGCGCCTGAACATTTTGCCGCTGTTGAGCGTGTTGACACCATGAAGCGGAAACAGTTTGAAAAGGGAATATCACAAATTGCTCAGGAAGGCGCAATTCAGATATTCCATGAGCCTTTTACAGGCGTTGAGGAAGTTATTGTGGGCGTTGTTGGCGTTTTACAGTTTGAAGTCCTTGAATACAGGCTTAAAACCGAGTACGGGGTTGATATTCGCCGCAGAGCCATGCCATATGAGCATGTGCGCTGGATAGAAAATGATGATATTGATATTAGGGACCTTAACCTGACCAGCGATACAAAGTGGGTGCAGGACTTTAAGGGAAATAACCTGTTGCTCTTTACCTCCGAGTGGTGCATAAACTGGGCTTTACAAAAGAACGAAGGTTTAAGCCTTGGAGAGTTTAATAAAGAATAATATATTAAGAAGGAGCGCAAATTATGGCCGAGAAGTTCATTATCGAAACGTACAGAACCAAAGACCCTGACAAGCTGACAAAGCTCATTTCAGACCCGGACTCAAAACTTGACACCGGAAGCGGAGCTGCTCTTAATATGGCAGTAGCCGCAGCATTTTTGAGCCGTGCCGCCGCTGTATGCCTTAAAGAAGGAAAGAGCGGGGAAAGGCTTGATTACATTGTGAGAAACGCAGAGACTTTGAGAAATTACATGGTTTATCTTATAGATGAAGATGTTAAATGTAAAAATCCACTGCGTCAGGCAATAAAGAAGGGTGAAGAACAGAACTTTGAGGCCTGCCGCCGTCCTGCCGTGTCCATTTGTGAGGAGATTGTAAACATGGTGGGGAGTGGCTTGGATATGGCTTTGGAGCTATCGGATTTCTGCTCACAAGACGGAAAAATTTACGTTGAGCAGTACGTTCTTACTTCAATGGCAGCAGCTAAGACTTCCATCAGCTATATTCTTAGCGTGAGTTCCAAATCCGTTGATGAGACTTACCGTTATGTAACACGCCGTGAAAACGAAATGACTATGGAGCGGTATGAAAAACTCAGCGGGGATATATTAAATAAGCTATCTGAAATTTAAAAAATTACGGCATCTTCCAAAAAGGAAGGTGCTGTTTTTTCCTGTTTGGAAGAATTAATTATAAAATTTTTCGCAGTGTAAATATAAAAACACAGTATGCAAGCTTAATCATTATTATAAGAATCTCATAACAAATTATCGTTTAAATCAGTCAGGCTATTCATTGCCTGCTGTGAAAAATACCGAATTTAAGGCAGTTGCAAGCAATGAAAGCAGGCAGAAACAGGATAAACTCACAAGAATTATTTTTAAATTGTTTACCTATCCGGCATCGGTGCCTAAGGCGTTTTATGTTGCTATTTCAGGTATTTTATTGTATAATATAACATCAAGAAAATTTTTTCCGGGAGTTGAGCATATGGACAAAGATATTCAACAGCTTAAAAATTGGATAGACCATAGCGACAACGTGGTTTTTTTCGGCGGAGCCGGAGTCAGCACGGAGAGCGGAATTCCTGACTTCAGAAGTGTAGACGGCCTGTACAATCAGAAATGGAAGTATCCCCCGGAGACTATATTAAGTCACAGTTTTTTTGAAAAATACCCCGAGGAATATTACAGATTTCACAGGGAAAAGCTTGTGGTTGACGGGGCACGTCCGAATAAGGCTCATCTTCGCCTTGCTGAGCTTGAACGGCAGGGAAAACTTAAAGCGGTTATAACTCAGAATATCGACGGTCTGCATCAGCTTGCCGGCAGTAAAAATGTCCTTGAACTGCACGGCAGCATTTTAAGAGCATACTGTTCCCAGTGCGGGAAAAAATATTCCGCTGATCTTATGAACCACGGTGAGGGTGTTCCGCACTGTGAATGCGGCGGAATTATAAGACCTGACATTGTTTTATATGAAGAACCCCTTAATGACGATATTATGACAAAGGCTTTGAATTACATCCAAAATGCTGATGTTCTTATAATAGGCGGCACGTCTTTAAATGTATATCCCGCTGCAGGGCTTATCAATTATTACCACGGAAATAAGCTTGCCCTTGTGAATTTAAGTTCAACTCCGTATGACAGTTACGCTGATCTGGTCATACACGAAAAAATCGGAGAGGTGTTTTCCCGGATATGAAGTACACGGAAATTTTAGGAGTTTCCTTTGTAAACGGCAGTATAGAGGAAGCCGTTGAAAAGGCTCTGCGAATAACAGAGGAGCACCGAAGCGCCTATGTGGTAGCTCCGGACTCTGAAATGATGATAGCTGCGGGAAAAAACAAAACTTACATGCGCACAATTCAGGATGCAGAGTTACGTCTTCCTGAAGGCAACGGTGTAATATATGCCTCGAATATTCTGGGTTCTCCAGTTAAAAGCAGAATTTCCGCATTGGATTTTGTATCGGCGCTTATGGCAAGAATGGCTGAAAAAAATATGAGCGTTTTTGTGCTTGGGCGAGACTATGATACAGTGGAGACTGCCGGATTTAACATTCAGAACCGCTATCCCGGCCTAAAGCTTGCCGGTACAGATGACGGATATTTTGACAGTGAGCTTGACCTTTTTGAAATTATTAATAAAGCAAAGCCTGACCTTCTTCTTGTTGGATACGGCAGTCCCGAGCAGGAAAACTGGATGTACAGAAACAGAAGTCAGCTTGATGTGGGGCTGATGGTAGGTTTCGGTGATGAGCTTCCTGTTGTGGCCGGCTCTGCTGAAAGGGCGCCTAAGCGCTGGCGTGATTCGGGTTTTGAGTGGTTCTACTGGCTTATTAAAGAGCCTAAGCGATTTGGACGTTTGTTAAAGCGCTCAAATATTGTTTTTGAAGCCGCATGGCGAAGACTGGTCGGCTGAAATTTCCCGGAATGGGTCGGAACGGAGATATATAATGTCTAAAGGAAAACTTATAGTTCTTGAGGGAATTGACGGCAGCGGCAAATCCTCGCAGTACCGGCGCCTGTGCTCAAGAATGGAAAAGGATAAAATTGCCTATAATCACATTGTCTTTCCCAGATATGATAAGGATAGCAGCGCACTTATAAGAATGTATTTAAAAGGGGAGTTCGGAGAAAAGCCGGACGATGTAAACCCTTATGCCGCATCTACTTTCTATGCGGTTGACCGTTTTGCCGCATACAGAACCGACTGGGGGAAGATATACGAAAACGGAGGGCTTATATTATCCGACCGGTATACAACCTCAAATGCTGTGCACCAAGGCTCAAAACTGCCGGATGAACGGCTTGGGGAGTTTTTCTCATGGCTTACTGATCTTGAATATGTAAAAATGGGCTTGCCGGAACCTGATCTTGTTATCTATCTGGATGTTGACCTTAAAACTTCTCTAAAACGTATGCGTAAAAGAGAGCAGCGGGGCTTGAGCTGTGCTGATATACACGAGAAAGATAATTCATATCTGGCACGCTGCCTGTATACCGCAGATAAAGCGGCAGAGTATTACCATTGGCGCAGAATTCCGTTTATGAAAGACGGCAAAGAGAGAGACCTTGACGAGAAGAACAATGAAATATACAATATTATTCTTGAGACCCTTGGCAGATAGAGCTTTTATTTAAACAATATGAAAGGGCTTCTCAAAGAGAAGCCCTAAATATGCCACAGGGAAAAATTAATTTCCCGGCGGATATTTTAACTTTTTTCCCAAAACTCAGCATCCGCAGCCGCAGCCGTTGTTGCAGCCGTTGTCGCATCCGCATCCGCAGTTGTTGCCATAGCCGTAGCCACAGCCGCCGCCGCATCCGCCGCAACCGAAGATAATGATGATTATGAGAAGAATCCAGATACAACTATTGTTGTTACAACCGTTACAGAACATATAAATTCCCTTTCTCCGCGCATGTTTTTTGCAGTTACCGCCCCGCGCGGAGGGCGGTTTTGTATTTAAACGCTGTGTATTGCCGGTTTCTCCCGGCTCAAACTATACTATGCTTACCGTGCTTTAGCTGTCACAGAAACATGATTATAAATTCAAACGGTAAGGTTTATTCAGGAGGTCAGATATGGCTGAAGATATTGATAAAATAAATCAGATTTTCCGAATGCAGGATGAAAAATCCGCAAAAGAAAAGACCGGGCATATTAAGCCTGATGATTTACAGGAATATGATATGTCCCAGAGAAAAAAGAATAAAAGAGTAAAAAAAGCCAAGAACGAGCCTGACGAACAGGCTAAATCCGATAAGAAAAAGGAAGATAAACATATCCAGAAAAACACATATCGCCGTACCGGCTGTATGGGCGGCATTATGTATTTTGTTTTTGTGATATGCGTGAGTGTTGTATTGGCCTGTGTTGCATGGATGGCAGCAAGCGATGCGTTGGCACTTAATAAACCGCAGTTTGAGGCAACTGTCACACTGCCCACTGAAATTTTTAAATCCGAAACAGTGGACACCTTTGATGAAGACGGCAATAAAACAGGAACGAAGCGCATAAGCGTTGCTGATATAGACTATGTCACAGACCAACTTAAAGAGGCAGGGCTTATTGAGTATAAGTGGTTATTTAATTTCTTTTGCAATATTTCTCATGCAGATAAAAAGCTTAGCCCCGGTGAGTACGAGCTTAAATCAAGTTACGACTACCGCGCACTTATAACACATATGAGAGCCGGTTCAGACTCGGCATTGACCGTTGACGTTACTATTCCCGAGGGCTTCACTATGCACCAGATATTTAAACGTCTGGAAGAGAATAAAGTTTGCTCCTACGAGGATCTTATGGCTGCCGCCGCAGATTACAAGTACAATTATAATTTCCTTGAAAATAAGGAACAGGGCGATGCCTCCCGTCTTGAAGGCTTCCTTTTCCCTGAGACCTACCAGTTTTATGTAGACATGCAGGCTTCCAGTGCCATAAATAAATTCCTTGATGTTTTCTATATGAAGTTTGACGATGAAATGACAAACCGCTGCAATAATCTTGGAATGAGCATGGATGATATTATAAAGATAGCTTCTATGATAGAGAAAGAGGCGGCAAGTGATGACGAGAGAACGTATATTGCCTCTGTTATCTATAATCGTCTTAATGCAGGTATGCCTTTGGGTATTGACGCAACCACTCTCTATGAATATCCGGAGCATGAAGGCGCACCAACAGCGGAGATGCTTGAAAAGGACAGCCCCTATAACAGCAGAATTCATGCGGGACTTCCTCCAACTCCTATATGTAACCCAGGTCTGCCCTCAATTTTAGCGGCTCTGCAACCGGAGGAGACAAACTATTACTATTACGCACTGGACACCGAAACGGGAACTCATCGCTTCTTTGAAACAGAAGGGGAGCACAGTGCTTTTGTTGCAACACAGAACTATGAATAATAAATATGAACTTTTATCACCCGCCGGAGATATGGAGCGCCTGCAAATGGCGCTCCGCTACGGCGCAGACGCCGTGTATCTTGCAGGGCGTAAATTCGGCATGAGGGCTTCTGCCGCTAATTTTTCCGATGAAGAGCTTAGAAAAGCTGTGGCTTATGCTCATGAAAGAGGGTCTAAGGTATATGTTACCTGCAATACCCTTCCAAGAGAAGATGAAATTAAAGAGCTGCCTGAATATATGGAATCCTTACAGGATGCTGGCGTAGATGCTCTTATAATAGCCGATGTAGGGGTTTTGGAAATGGCAAAAAAGTATGCTCCAAATGTAAAACGCCATGTAAGTACCCAATTCGGTGTAATTAATTCTGCGGCAGCCAACGCTCTTTATAATATGGGAGCGGATACCGTTGTTCTTGCAAGAGAAACTCCCTTGGAAGATATAAAGAAAATCAGACAGAACACACCGGAAGAGCTTCGTCTTGAGTCTTTCGTGCACGGTGCTATGTGCGTCTCGTTTTCCGGCCGCTGTCTGCTTTCCAACTACCTTACAGGCAGGGATGCAAACAGGGGGCAGTGCGCTCAGCCATGCCGGTGGAAATATCATCTGGTAGAGGAGAAAAGACCGGGTGAGTATTTTGAAATTACAGAGGACGGGGGAACTTACATACTAAATTCCCGTGATATGCGCATGATAGAGCACATACCCGAACTTATGGACGCCGGTATCTGCAGCTTTAAGATTGAAGGCAGAATGAAGTCTGCATATTATACTGCGGTTGTTACCAATGCTTACCGTCATGCAATAGATGACGCAATTAACGGTAAACCTTTAGACAGGATTTGGCTTGAGGAGACTGAGAAGCTAAGTCATAGGCCATACTGTACCGGCTTTTATTTCGGCGATCCCGGACAGAATTATGCTGAGGCAGGCTATTTTCAGACAGCCGATGTGGTGGCTGTGGTAAAAGAGTGCGACGACAGGGGAGAGGCTGTTCTTACTCAGCGGAATAAGTTTTCTGCCGGTGACAGTCTGGAGCTTTTAGTGCCTCTTGGCAGACCCGTCCCGTTTACCGCAGAAAATATCCGTAATACAGAGGATAAGCCTATTGAAGACACACGTCATGCTATGATGGAATTTAAAATGAAACTCCCTTGCTATTCACCAAAGGGAAGTATAGTCAGAAAATGCCGCTGACTGCCCTTTTACCCTTGACAAAAGGGGTATATTTGAGTAAAATATAGCTGTATTTGTATTTAGCATAAAATTTTAATATAACTTTGGCTGTGACGAAAAGAGCCGATTTAGAGCATTTCAGAGAGAGGTCATTTTGCTGTGAGACCTTATGCCTCAATTCGGCGGCCGCTTCCGAGCCACTCCGAGAGATTGGAGCGCTTATCAGCGTTAAGGATATTCTGAGGCTCTTCATTTATATATTTGAGGAGCAAATCAGGGTGGTACCGCGTATTAACCTTCGCCCCTGTTTTGGGGCGGAGGTATATTTTTTGCAGAATAATTATGCTTTTTCGTTCGCACAGCTAAAAATGGAGGAAAAATCAATGAAAAAATTCGGTCTTAACGAACTTCGGGAGATGTTTCTCAGTTTTTTTGAGTCTAAAGGACATCTCCGTCTGCCCAGCTTTTCACTTATCCCGCAGAATGATGCAAGTCTTCTTCTAATAAACTCCGGTATGGCCCCTATGAAACCCTACTTTAAGGGTGAACAGGTGCCGCCCCGCAACAGAGTTTGCACATGCCAGAAGTGCATTCGTACAGGCGATATTGAAAATATAGGCAAGACTTCCCGCCACGGAACTTTCTTCGAGATGCTGGGTAACTTCTCCTTTGGTGATTACTTTAAGCATGAGGCTATTGCTTGGAGCTGGGAGTTTCTTACTTCCCCCGACTGGGTCGGCCTTGACCCTGACAGGCTTTATCCCTCAATCTACGAAAATGACGACGAGGCTTTTGAAATCTGGAATAAGGAAATCGGCATTCCGGCTGAACGCATATTCCGTTTTGGCAAGGCTGATAACTTCTGGGAGCACGGTGCAGGCCCCTGTGGTCCCTGCTCTGAAATCTATTACGACAGGGGCGAAAAGTATGGCTGCGGCAGCCCTGACTGCACTGTCGGCTGTGACTGTGACAGATATATAGAAGTATGGAATAACGTGTTCTCACAGTTTGATAATGACGGCCAGGGTCACTATACCGACCTTGTCCAGAAAAATATAGACACAGGCATGGGACTTGAACGTCTTGCAGTCGTATGTCAGGACGTTGACTCCCTTTTTGATGTTGATACAGTTATGAATATCACCCATAAGGTAAGCGAGATTACCGGTGCATACTACGGAAAGACTCATAAAATGGATGTGTCTCTCCGCGTTATAACCGACCATATAAGAAGCTCTGTTTTCATGATTTGTGACGGTGTTCTTCCCTCCAACGAGGGCAGAGGTTATGTTCTCCGCCGTCTGCTCCGCCGTGCTGCACGCCACGGTAAACTTTTAGGCGTGAATGAACCTTTCCTTTACCGTGTCGTTGAAACTGTAATTCAGGAAAATGAAGGGCAGTACCCCGATCTGCGTGAAAAGCAGGGTTATATTACTAAGGTCATAAAGACCGAGGAAGAAAATTTTGCCCGCACTATTGATGCAGGTATGAAAATATTTGAGGATCTTCTTGCAGAGCACAAGGCAAAAGGTGAAACTGTGTTTTCCGGCGCTGACGCATTTAAGCTCTATGATACCTACGGATTCCCTGTTGACCTTACGAGAGAAATGTGTGAAGACGAAGGCATGAGCATAAATGAAGATGAGTTTAAAGCCCTTATGGAAGAACAGAGGGTAAGAGCAAGAAAGGCAAGAGAGGCTCTTGGCGATCTTGGCTGGGCAGGAATTGAGTTTGGCAAGGAAATGCCCGAGACTGTTTTCCTTGGATACGATCAGCAGGATTGTGAAGGCAAGGTCCTTGCAATAGTTGCCGATGGGGAACTTCGTGAGGAAGTTGCTTCCGGCACTGAGGCTATTCTTGTTCTGGACAAAACTACCATGTATGCTGAAATGGGCGGACAGGTTGGAGACAAGGGTGTAATATTCGGTACCGGCTTTGAATTCAAGGTCAGCAATGTACAGAAAAACAAGGGTAATAAGTTCATGCACTACGGCATTGTAACCAAAGGCCAGATTAAGACCGGTGATGCCGTTAAGGTATGCTATGACAAAGAGCATAGACTTGCCGTTGCCAGAGCACACAGCGCAACACATCTGCTCCATAGAGCACTGCGTGAGGTTCTGGGCGATCATGTACATCAGGCAGGTTCTCTGGTTGAGCCTGACAGACTTCGCTTTGACTTTACTCACTTTGAGGCCATCAGCCCTGAGCAGATGACCAGAATAAATGAAATTGTAAATGATGCTGTTTTAGAGGGATATCCCATTGTAACAGAGGTTATGGATGTTGAGAGTGCAAAGAACATGGGAGCAATGGCACTTTTCGGTGAAAAATACGGCGAGAACGTAAGAGTCGTTGAAATGGGTGACTTCTCTATGGAACTCTGCGGCGGTACTCACCTTGATAACACCTCTAAAGTGGGTCCGTTCAGAGTGAAGTCTGAAAGTTCAATTGCCTCCGGCGTACGCCGTATTGAAGCAACTGTCGGTAAGCTCTCTCTTGATATTATGAATAAGAATCAGGAGCTTCTCTTTAACATTGCCTCTATCATGAAGACTAATCCCGGCGAACTTACTGCCAAGGCTGAACAGCAGGTAAACGAAATACGGGATATGAAGAAGAGCATTGAGCATTACAAGGAAAAGGAAACTCTGAATGATGCAAGAGGTTTCCTTATGTCTGCAAAGAGTATTGGACCTCTCAAGGTGGTAACTGCATCCAACGCCGAATTTACTGCTGACAGTATGAGAAAAACAGGCGACTTTATGAGAGATAAGGAAGAGAATATTGTTGCAGTTCTGGCAGCGGTAAAGGATAATAAAATAACCTTCTATGCAACCTGCGGTAAAAACTCCGTTAAGCTGGGCGTTAAAGCCGGAGATATTATTAAGGCTGTTACAGCGGTTTGCGGAGGAAAGGGCGGCGGCAAGCCTGAAAGCGCTATGGGCGGTGCTTCCGATGTCCTGAAACTGGACGATGCATTGGCTGCAGTTGATGACTTTGTAGCCGGAAAGCTTGGAATATAAGTTAAATAATTAAGATTTGGAGGAAAATGTAATGAGTGATAATGACTGCCTTTTTTGCAAAATTATAGCAGGGGATATTCCTTCTGAAAAAGTATATGAAGATGAGAATGTTTTTGCATTCCGCGACATTAACCCCCAGGCACCGGTTCATATTCTTGTTGTTCCCAAGGAGCATATAAGCTGTGCCGATGATATAAACGGCAAAAACAGTGCCTTTGTTGCTCATTGCTTTGAGGCAATAGCTAAAATCGCAAAGGCAGAAGGACTTAAAAATGGCTACCGTATAGTGAATAATTGCGGTGAATACGGCGGTCAGACTGTAATGCACCTCCACTTTCATATAATCGGCGGCACAAAGCTTTCCGAAAAAATCATCTAAGCGTAGAATTACAGCCGCCGGAATTATTACCGGCGGCTGTTTTATAATGACGAGAGGGTGTGTATTATGCGTAAACTCGCCATAGGGGCCCTGTCATTTTCTGCTGCCGTTTTTACGGCTTGCTATCTAATTCCGACAAAACTGCTACCGTATCTTGCAATAATCTTCTTTTGTGTCGGTTGTTTTCTTCTGCTGAAAAAGGAAAAATGGCTTAGGGCTTTTGTTATCTCTGCCTTTGCGTTTAGCTTTGGTTTAGGCTGTTTTTATTCGAAGTACAACAGAACAGTTCTCATTGCTCATGCCCTGGACGGGCAGACAATGGAAGTTTCCGGTAAACTTTTAGAATATCCGATTAAAGGGGATAATTATACCCTTTTAAAGATTCAAATAGAGCAGGATAACCTGCCGAGATTAAATGCGACCGCTTTTTCAGGCGGCAGCAAATCAATCCCGGCTCAGCCCGGTGACATACTGAGCTTTGAAGCAAAGCTCAGTCCGGCGGATATTCAATACGGAAAGAGGACTTTTCGCAGAATTTCGGATAATGTTTTTATAAGTGCCTCTGTTAAATCCGATATTGATGTAACTGAAGGCGGATTTAGCATATCTACACTTCCTGTAAAATTAAATAATAAAATTGCTGCTTTAACAGAGAAACTTTTTCCCTCCGACGTATCGCCTTTTATGAAATCTCTTATGTTAGGGGATAAGGCAGATTTTAATAAAGATTTAAGTCTTAAAACTTCAATGAGTCTTGCAGGACTTATGCATATCGTGGCGATTTCCGGTATGCACATTTCATATCTTGTGGGTTTCATAAAATTACTTTTAGGTAATAGCAGGCGCAGCTCCGTCCTGTGTATTTTTATAGTATGGTTCTTTGTCTTAATTACCGGAGCCGGCCCGTCTGCAATGAGAGCCGGAATAATGCAGACACTTTTGCTGATTGCACCGCTGGTTAATAGAGAGAATGACCTGATCACATCCCTTTCAGCTGCCCTTGCCATTATTTTGCTTATAAATCCCTATTCTGCGGCAAGTATAGGATTGCAGCTTTCATTTGCTTCGATGGCCGGCTTATATTGCTTTGGGGGAAAAATTAACAGAATTATTTTAAATAGAATAAAGAAACCGAAAGTTAAAAAGTATCTGCTTGCACCGGTTGCGTCTATCGCTTCGTCTTTATCTGTTATGGTATTTACCATGCCTTTAAATGCTATACATTTTGGATATGTTTCATTATATTCTGTCCTCAGTAACATATTGGTTTTCTGGGCTGTATCGGTCTGTTTCTGCGGCGGCGGAATAATTTGTCTTATGGGTGCTGTTTTGAAAGCTCCGGCAATTTTCCTCGGAAATATTCTTGCCTATTTTGTGCGATACATAATATTTACAGCCCGATTAGTGGCATCACTTCCGCTGTCCGCTGTGTATATGGATACTCCGTACGGTGTTATGTGGCTTGTTTTGACCTATGTACTATTTATACTGGCTTTTCTAAGCAATGCAAAGCTTAGGACTAAAATTCTTCTTCCCTTATCTTTATCGGCCCTAAGTCTTGTTTTAGCTTTTTCAATTACTAAGCTGACCTATTCAAACTGCGGCGGTGTTATAACCGTACATGATATAGGGCAGGGGCAGTGTATTTCTATGATAAACGACGATAAAACAGTTCTTTACGACTGCGGCGGTATGGCAAAGGGAATGAACGCAGGTGATATTGCGGCATCCTATTTAAAGGGCAGAGGTAGGGATAAGATAGACCTTCTCATACTTAGCCATTTACAGAAAGATCATGCGAACGGAGTTGCGAAGCTTATGGAGCTTTGCGATGTAGAAAAAATCATAATTCCGGAATTTGACTATGATAATAACCGATATTATGATGAAATATCGGCAAGTGCGGCTAAGCATGGAACAGAGATAAATTTCCTTTCAGAGGACAAAGATATAGACTACGGCGGTTTGAAAATAAAGCTTTTCAGTCCCCGGGAGTCATCTGATATAAACGAATCCAATATTAAAATATTGGCATCTTTCGGCTCCTATGATATGCTTTGCACCGGTGATGCTTCAAAAAGTGGTGAAAGAAAGCTAATAGACAAGCATGAGATAAAGGACACCGAGCTGCTGATTGCAGGTCACCACGGCTCAAAATATTCAAGCTGTCCTGAACTTTTAACGAGCATAGGCGCTGATACTGCTGTAATAAGCTGTGGCTGGAACAGCTTCGGTCACCCAAGCAATGAAACACTTGAAAGCTTTGAAAAATACGGCTATACTGTATCCAGAACTGATTTAGACGGCAGAGTTGAGATAAGAATAGGAAATAATTATGGCTAAAACTAACAGCAAAAATGAAAAAAACGTAAATTACAGTGAGGAAATAAAAAAGCTAAAAGAAAATGGACCCGAACGGCTGTATATCCTACGGGGAAAAGAAGACTACCTTCGTGAGCAATATCTTCTTAAATTAAAGCAGGTATGTTTGCCCGACGGAGAGGACAGTTTTAGTTATAAAAGAATAGACGGGCCGGAGCTTAATGTAAATGAACTTAGGGCCGCAGTTGACGCAATGCCATTTTTGACGGAGCGGACGTTCGTTGAATTAAGGAACTTGGATTTCGGCAAAATGAAGCCGCCGGAGGATTTCCTTGCTGTTTTTTCAGATATTCCGGAATACTGTACAGTAGCAATGGTTTTCAGTTCCGAAGACAAGATAGACGGAAAATTAAAGCTTGTAAAAGAAATTAAGAAACAGGCGCTTGATCTAAATTTCAACGCACAGGCACAGGGACCTCTTATTAACTGGGTAGTGAGACATTTTGCCGCTGCCGGAAAAAGCATTGATCTACAGGCGGTTCAGCGTCTTATATTTATAAGCGGCGAATATATGGGAAAGCTTATACCGGAAATAGACAAAATAACTGCTTATGCCAAGGGCGACAAGGTGACAGTGGCAGATGTGGAGGCAGTTGCAAATCATATTCCGGAAGCTCAGCTGTTTGACATGACTGACTATATATCAAAGCGTGAGTATAACAATGCAGCTGCAGAGATGGCAGAACTATTAGCAGATAAAAATAACAGTCCTATAATGCTTATAGCTGTTTTGGGCGCACAGATGAGAAAACTGTACGCTGCTAAGCTTGCCCAGTTAAATAATATGGGCACATCTTATGTAATGGAGGTCTGTGCATATAAGTACGACTTTCAGGCAGTGAACCTTATGAAATCGGCAAGAGGTTTCAGTTTGAAACAGCTGAAAAGAGCAGTTGAACTGTGCGCTGAGGCAGATTATAAAATGAAGAGCAGTTCAGCTGATGATGAAGGTCTGCTTATAGAGACAATGATGCGGATTGCAAGCGGAGAAGAAAATGCGACAAATTAAAGAAGTTATTGTTGTAGAGGGAAGATATGATAAGAATGCTCTCTCTCAGGTGGTGGATGCCGTAATTTTAGAGACATCGGGATTTGGGATATTTAATGACAGACAAAAACAAAAGCTCCTTCGTCAGATGGCTGAAAAGCGGGGTCTTATAGTTTTAACCGACTCAGACGGTGCGGGTTTTGTAATCAGAAATTTTATTAAGTCATGTGTTCCCCCCAAATATTTAAAGCAGGCATATGTTCCTGATATATATGGTAAAGAAAGACGTAAAAAAATCCCCTCTAAAGAGGGGAAACTGGGTGTTGAGGGGATGCGGCCCGAAATTCTGTTAAATGCTCTCATTAAAGCAGGCGCAACAATAGATGATGGGGTAGAAAAGGAAAAAACAGAACTAATAAGCAAAGCCGATATGTATTTTAAAGGTCTGAGTGGGGGAGAGGGCAGCCGTTTAAAACGGGCATCTCTTATAAAAAAACTTGATTTGCCTGAACATCTTACTGCCGACGGACTTTTGGATGTACTTAACGCACTTATGAGCAGAGAGGAATTTCTGGCTCTTCAGCTTTGAACTGCTTCAATGCAGAATGAACCGATGACTCCTATGAGAAGTACTGCTTGCGATGTTTCAATCAATGAAATTGCTGTCATATACAGCACATAGCTTTCGCTCATATTCCCGTTCCACTCTTTTAAAAGTGCAAAGGCACACAAACATAAAAGGCAGCAGAGTTTTACAGAGCTTAAAAATATGTACCATGCCTCGGGCCTCATAGAGAACATTCGGTCTAAAGTTTTTTTGAGCATTTAACAACCACCTCCCGCTGATTTTAACCCGCGGAAGGTGGTTTTTCAATGCAAAGATTTTTCCAAATTCTTTTTTAAGCTCCGTGCATATGCAAGGCATTGCTTTAATGCTGATTCTTTTGGAACGTTTGCAAGCTGCAGTTTCCCTGCATACTCCATAGTTTCATAGATAATTCTTTCGTCGCTGAAACCGGCGCTCTGTAAATCTATCTCTTTAATATACGGGGCACACATAATGGTGCTATATATTTTAAGCCTTTCCTTTAAAAAGGAAATATTTTCTTCTGCATTTCCCGGCGGTA
>JAHHRS010000016.1 GCA_020025675.1 Oscillospiraceae bacterium | reverse complement strand
CAGGTTCCACTATCCACTCACGAGATTCGGATATGAAGTCGGCCTTGCCATCTGCTAGAACTTTTTCTGCCACGTTGGGGTCAAACATACGTCCCTGAGCAAATACAGGGATGTTTACCACGGATTTTATAGCTGCGGATAGATGTGCAAGGGTTGCTTCAGGCTGATAAATAGTGGGGATCATCCACTCAACACTTTCAAACACTGCGGCCTCGCAGTCAATTGCGGCGACACCGTCACGCTCCATCCACTGACACAGAATCTTGGACTCCTCAACTCCACGACCCTCATCCCCTAAATACTCATCTATTGACATTCGCACTATTATAGGGAAATCCATGCCGCATTTTGCCTGTATATTCTGAATAATCTCATGAAGCAGACGATAACGATTTTCCAGGCTACCGCCATATTCATCGGTACGGTTATTAAACCAGGGGGTCAGAAACTCGGAAATTAGATACCCGCCGATAGCGTGAATGGTGACAGCATCAAAACCTGCACGCTTAGCGTTAAGACAGCTGTAACCCATGCAGTCTACCATAGTATGAATTTCATCTATTGTAAGAGGTCTGACTGGTGCTCCAACAAAGCGGGATTTTAAAGTGCCCGGTGCTACTCTTGTTTCGTTATAAACACCCTGGCTGCCCTTGTCATAGGGAAAACCCAGAGACTGAGCCCCGCCGCCGGCACTTATATTTATAGTACACTTTGCACCGTAGCGGTGAATGGCTTCAGTCAGATCTGACATCATAGGTATGTACATGTTGTCGTCCACTCTGATTGAACCGGGGTAGGGATCAATCTTGTCTACTTTGGTTGCGCCCTGCGCAGAGTGGACAGTGATAAGTCCGCAGCCGCCTTTTGCACGAGCCACATAAAAGTCGATGATCTTATCAGTGATCTCACCGTCAGATGTGGCATAAAGGGTTTCCGTGGGACCCATTACAACGCGGTTCTTGATAGTTAGGTTACCGATTTTACCCGGCTGAAGAAGATGAGAAAACTTTGTTGATTTTGCTTTCATAACTATTCCTCCTTTTTAGATTTATCAAGTTTCTTTATTGTAAAATTTCTTTACTATTATTTAAGACGATTATCATATAGATTTACTAAAAAAGCAATATGTAATGATAGACAAAGTTTGCGCCTCCGATTTGGTTAAATTTTTAATTATCGGGCAAAGAAGGAATAATATACCAAAATACTTATATAATTTATATTCTTCAAAATAACATTATTCTTCAATTCTAAGGATTTTTGATTGCATTTTTTAAATAATTTGTTATAATAAACCGTAAAGAAAATTGACTGTAAAAAAATATTACTATTTGCAAGGATAAAAGTATGGAGAAAAATATGAAACCACAAATATCAAAAATGCCGTCCAGCTCCTCATATTCTAAGCAGGAAGCGCTTATGCTGGATTTTATTTTTTTAAGCCAGGAAAAATTAGCGACAACTTTTACGGAGTACTTTAAGGAAAATTACGGGTGGACAGTGGCTCAGACTCGGGCCATGTGCTATCTTAAGCTGGAGGGAAGTCTTCCCATGTCCCAGCTTGCGGATAAGGTGAATTCCAGCCGTCAGCACATGACTTATCTTATGGATTCTCTGGTGGAGAAGGGTATGGCAGTCCGAAGCAGTGACCCGAATAACAGGAGAAACGTTATTGTTGAGGGTACAGAGCAGGGACTGCGATTGCTGGATACCGGTGAACGCAGGTTTATAAGTCATCTTTTGCACTGTGTTTATAATACAAAAAATGAGGACCCACAGGAGTTAATGGAGGCGATTAAAAAAGTCTGCACATTCCTCAACGGCTTTGATATTTCCGTTAAAAGCATTCCTGAAATTGAAAGGTAAGATAAAAGCAACCGTAAAGAGGAGATACAGCAAAAGAATTACGGCATTAGTGACAATATCCCCCTGAAGTAGAGCGCAGTAATAAACAAAATCTACTTCAGGGGGATTTACTATTGCAAATTTTCATATAAAGGAAAGTTGAAATCAAACTCAGTAAATAAATATCTTTTAAAGAAAAACTCATACAGAGACTTGGGAAAAGTCGTTAAAATTAATATAAGAGCACAGTGCAGATTGTTTTCAAAGCATTGCAAAAATTTTTCCTTCATTGTCAACTTACCATTAACAATTCCAATCTTCTAAATAGTATTTAAAGCGACTTGTGATTTTTTTCGTAATATGTTATTATAAAAAACACATCTGTGAAACTAAAAATACAAATAATATATATTTAACATTTATGATAGATATATTAGAAATATTGGTTTAACTGACGATTATAGTGAATTTATTCTTATAAATAAAAAGCACAAAATACCCATGAAAAAGGAGAAAAACATGGAGTATAAAAGAATTCTCACAATTCAGGACGTATCCTGCCTTGGCCAGTGTTCTCTGACAGTTGCTTTACCCATACTCTCTGCCTGTGGTCACGAGACATGTATAATTCCGTCTGCCGTCCTTTCTACTCACACCGGTGAATTTCAGGGATACACTTTCCGGGATTTGAGCGAAGATATTCCGCTTATACGTAGACACTGGGAAAAAGAGAAAATCAGCTTTGATGCAATTTATACCGGATATCTGGGCAGCGCACTGGAGGTAAGCTATGTTTTAGATATATTTAAAAGCTTGCTCATACATGATGGACTTATTTTTGTTGACCCTGCAATGGCCGATAACGGAAAGCTTTATGCCGGATTTGACTCTGAATATGTTGGAGCAATGAAAAGACTGTGCGCTAAAGCACGTGTAATTATACCCAATATAACAGAGGCCGCTTTACTGACGGGCGTTGAATATAAGGAAGAGTATGACAGAGAGTATGTAGAAAGGCTCATAGCAGGTCTGAAAAATATGGGACCATCCTGTGTGGTACTTACAGGTGTAGGATTTGACAGGGAGCATACAGGTGTCATGGTCAGTGACGAAAACGGAACTGACTACTATATGCACCATAAAATTCCAAGGACATGCCATGGTACAGGAGACATTTTCGCCTCGGTTTTTGCAGGGACATATTTAAGAGGAAAGAATATTTTTGATTCTGCTAAAATTGCTGCTGATTTTACTCTTGAGTCAATAAAAAATACAGTGGATGACCCCGCTCACTGGTACGGAGTTAAATTTGAGACAGTTCTGCCGGAACTTATAAAAAAACTGGAGAGCTGAGAAGAAATTATCCTATAAATGTGAGAAATAATAAACAATTATGCCGTGTATGGGCCTTAACAGGAGATAAATAAATGAAAATAAAAGTTATGAGCGTCTTCGGCACAAGACCGGAGGCCAATAAAATGTGCCCTCTGATTAAGGAACTTGAAAGTCGAAAAGAGATAGAGTCAATAGTATGTGTTACGGCTCAGCACCGTGAAATGCTGGATCAAATGCTGGATGCCTTCGATGTAAAGCCACAGTATGACCTTGACATTATGGAGAAAAAGCAGACTCTTTCTACTATTACCAGCAAAGCTTTGCTTGGGCTTGAAAAGGTATTTAATGAAGCAAAACCTGATATAGTTCTTGTCCACGGGGATACTACCACTACTTTTTCAGCGGCTCTTGCTGCTTTCTATAATCATATTCCCATAGGACATGTAGAGGCAGGTCTAAGAAGCTTTGATATGCAGTCTCCGTATCCCGAAGAGGCAAACCGCCGACTAGTAGGTGTTTTAGCGGATATTCATTTTTCTCCTACCGAGAACAATGCGGAAAATCTTCGCCGTGAAAATAATACCGCACCTGTATTTATAACAGGCAACACTGCCATAGACGCGTTAAAGCTTACAGTGAAGTCTGACTATGAGTTTGAAAATGAGGCTTTACGGAAACTGGACTTTGAGGATAGGAAAGTTATTGCAATAACCGCACACCGCCGTGAAAATTACGGCGAACCCATGGAAAATATTATGTCTGCATTTAAGTACATAGCGGAAAATCACCCTGAGGTACAGCTTGTATATCCTGTGCATTTGAGTCCCTATGTGCAGGAAACAGCCCACAGATATTTGGATGGACTGAGTAACGTGCTTTTGACAGAACCGATAGGTGTCTCAGATATGCACAACCTTCTTGCACGTTCATATATAGTTATGACAGACTCGGGCGGACTTCAGGAGGAAGCTCCGGCACTGGGAAAGCCTGTTCTGGTACTCCGAAGAGAGACAGAGCGCCCTGAGGCTGTTAAAGCGGGAACTGTCCGTGTTATTGGCACAGAACGGCAGACAATAATAGATGAAGCTGAAGAGCTTCTGAAAGGCACTGAGCGTTATAACTCTATGGCACATGCCGTCAATCCCTACGGAGACGGATTTGCAAGCCGCAGAATAGTTGATGACCTGCTGTATTATTTCGGCCTCAGAGGAAATCCGGCAGAAGATTTCAAAGTTTAATAGTGAAAAAAGCCGACGGGACACCGTCGGCTTTCAGTTTATTAATGTTTTATTTTCCATATGACTGCATCCCAAAGGTATATGGGAAGCTTTATCATCCTTTTCCAGCGTTTAGGTTCTTTGCACAGTCTGTAAAACCATTCAAGACCTGCCTTTTGGTAAAATTCGGGCGCTCTGTTTACATTACCTGCCAGTACGTCAAGACTTCCGCCCAAACCGGCCATGAGCGGCACCTTAAGTTCATCTCTTTGCTCTTCCATAAAATATTCCTGCTTGGGAGCACCGAGGCAAACGAAAAGAGCATCCGGCTGTGCCGCGTTAATTTCGGCAATAACAGGAGCGGTATCTTTAAAATATCCGTCATGAGTTCCGACAATAATTAAGCCCGGATATTCCGCTTTGAGCTTTTCTCCGGCTTTTTCGGCAACACCGGGTTTCGCTCCCAGTAAAAACAGCCTGCCGCCTTCCTTACCCAAAGCGGAGCAGAGAGCTTGTGCAAAAGCAATGCCCGCAAGCTTTGAATTTATAGGGTTGCCCACTATTTTTGAAGCGTAGATAACACTTACGCCGTCAGGCAGAACCATTTCTGAGTTTTGCAGAATATTAAGAAAGCGGGAATTTTTTTTAGCTTCAATGGCAAATTCCGCATTTGGAGTTACGACCCGACACTTCTTTCTCTCATATATATATTGGAGCGCTGTATTTACAGCCTCATCCATTGTGCAGTCATCAAAGGCAATATTCATTACCTGTTTTTTCAAATTATACACCTCATTTGAATTTAGATACCTATTATTATAATGTAAATCCACTGAAAAGCAAGAATTATATAAATTTAGAAATAATGAAAAAGAATGGAACTTTTTTGATTTAATTTCGTTTATATAACTGTCACCTGAGAATAAATTTTATTTCAGGCAGAAAAACTAAAGAAAAAGCGCTGAATTTACGCTGCATAATATGGAAAAGACTTGCAAAAATTTAATGTCAATGCTAATATGCAGGACGGGAAAAATTCAGACAAAAGGAGTTAGTTATGAAAAAGATTTCAGCCCTTATTTTAACTTTGGCTATGGTATTCAGCCTTGCTGCCTGCGGTGGCGGCAATCAGAATCCTCAGTCCGCCCCTGAATTGGAGCTTGGCTCACCTGAGGAAATATTAAATTCAATTTGGAATAACGTAAGCGAAGATCAGAAGTTCCCCGTTGCAGGCGGAGATATGGAGAATATTCAGGAAGATAAGGCGGGCAAATTTAACATGGAAAACATGGACGTCGTTACCTCTGTTCTGCACATGTCCGAAGAGACTGCCGCTTCCGTTTCCGAAGCAGCAACTTTAATTCATGCTATGAATGCTAATACTTTTACCGCTGTTGCTGTTAAACTTAACGAGGGCGTTAATGCTGAAGAGTTTGTAAATTCTGTTAAAACTGACGTTGAAGGTACTCAGTGGATGTGCGGTTTCCCTGACTATCTGCTTGTCTACACTTTGGGCGATTACGTTGTATATGTTATAGGAGAAACCGAACTTACAACTGAGATTTTCAAAACCGCTATTGAGACAAGCTACGGTGAAAACGCTCACTTTTCACTGGAGCTGGCTCTAAGCTAAAGAACAGAGATAATGTTATTTTCCAGCATAGTATTTTTATACTACTTTTTGCCGGTTGCTTTGCTTTTGTATTTTATCGCCCCCAAAAAGTTCAGAAACACGGTTCTTCTTATAGTGAGCCTTGTTTTCTACGGCTGGGGTGAGCCGAAACATTTATTGTTAATGACAGCCTCAATCATTATCGGATACCTATCCGGCCTTATGATTGAGGCCTTTCATACGCAAAGGGCAAAGAAACTGGTTATGGCAGCTTCAGTTACTATAAGTCTGGGCTTTTTGGCATGGTTTAAGTATACAGATTTCTTTATTGAGAACTTTAATAAAGTTTTCGGGCTTTCAATACCGCTGCTTAAAATTGCACTTCCCATAGGTATAAGCTTTTACACCTTCCAGATACTCAGTTACACAGTGGACGTTTACAGAGGGGAAGTGCCTGCACAAAAGAATTTAATAAATCTTGCCGCATATATATCCCTTTTCCCTCAGCTTATTGCAGGCCCTATTGTGAGATACTCTCAGGTGGAGAATGAACTAAGGGAACGGGAATACAGTTTTAGTAATTTTGCTATTGGTATGAGGCGCTTCGTTTTGGGCTTAGGAAAGAAAATACTGATAGCAAATATTTTAGGCGAGCTGTGCGATTCATTCAGAGCCTCAGGGGATAAATCCGTGCTGTTTTACTGGTTATATGCCGCGGCCTTTGCATTGCATATTTATTTTGATTTCTCAGGGTATTCCGATATGGCCATCGGCCTTGGCAGAATAATGGGATTTCATTTCCCGGAAAACTTTAACTATCCCTTTATTTCAAAAAGTGCAACCGAATTCTGGCGTCGCTGGCATATTTCCTTGGGTTCATGGTTCAGGGACTATGTATATATACCGCTGGGCGGAAACAGGGTAAAAAAATCAAGATGGTTTTTAAATATATCTATCGTCTGGCTTTTGACAGGATTGTGGCACGGAGCCGCATGGAATTTTGTGGTTTGGGGACTGTTTTTTGCCGTTTTGCTAATTACGGAAAAACTTTTTTTGTTAAAGTATCTGGAAAAATCCAAGGTTTTCAGCAGAATTTACATGATTTTTGTACTTCTTATAAGCTTTGTGATTTTTAATTCTGCTGACATGGAAGAAGCAGTATCTTATATCGGGGCCATGTTCGGTGAGGGTGAGCTTCCTCTTGTATCAAAGGAGCTGGGCTACTATCTTAAAGATTACGGCATTATTCTGATAATTGCAATTATAGGAGCAACACCGCTTATAAAAAATATGGTTTTAAAAATAAGAGAGAACCACACTGCGGAAATAATAACTGACTGCCTTGAGCCTGCGGTTTTGGTTGGACTTATGCTTGTTACGACAGCCTTTCTTGTGGACGGGTCATTTAACCCGTTCCTGTACTTTAGATTTTAAGGAGAGAGTATGAAGCACAAAAATATTATAGTAAGCACTGTAATGATACTGTTTTTTCTTATTCTCTCCCTGTTTGCGTGGATAAAGCCTCAGGACAGCTTTTCCCGGAGTGAGAGGAGAAAACTCAGCCAGCTCCCGAAGATGAGTTTTGAAAATCTCATAAATGCAAAGTATATGAATGACTTTGAAGATTATACTCTGGATCAGTTTCCTCTGCGTGATGAATTCAGAGCGCTAAAAGCTCAGGTGTCTTTTAATGTTTTACGGCGAATGGACAATAACGATATTTATATATCCCAGGGGCACGCTGTTAAAATGGAATATCCGTTAAATGAAAACTCCGTTAAAAGAGCGGGTCAGCGATTTTCCTATGTATATGATAAATATTTAAAAGACAGCGGTTCAAAAGTTTATGTATCGGTTATACCAGATAAAAACTACTTTACAGCCGGCAAAGACAGACTTTCTTTAGATTACGACAAGCTGGTTTCCGATTTTAAAGCGGAGACAGAATTCGGACAATATATAGACATTTTTGACTGCCTTCAGATAGATGATTATTACAGAACCGATACTCATTGGAGACAGGAGAGAATTCTTCCCTTAGCTGAAAGATTAGCCAAGGCTATGGGAACGGAACTGAATATAAATTTTACGGAAAAAACTTTAGATAGGGATTTTTACGGTGTCTACTACGGACAGTCTGCACTGCCTCTTGCCGGCGAGAAAATAAAATACCTTACAAACCAAGTCCTTGATAAAGCAAAAGTATTTGATTTTCAGAATAACAGGGAAATTCCTGTTTACGACATGGAAAAAGCGGAAGGAAAGGACCCTTATGAAATTTTTCTGTCCGGTCCGTTATCTCTTGTCACAATGGAAAATACCCTAAGTAGTAATGACAGGGAACTTATAATATTTAGAGACTCTTTCGGTTCAAGTCTTGCGCCGCTGCTGCTTTCCGGTTACGGTAAGATTACTTTAGTTGATATACGCTATATTCATCCGGATATGATTGGAAAATATATAGATTTTTCAAATAAAGACGTGCTGTTTTTATACAGCACATCCGTTTTAAATAACAGCGAGACAATAAAGTAAAAAATGAGCCTTTGAATATTTTTCAAAGGCTTGTTTTTTATAATAAAATAATATATTATTGGAACGTTGTACTGCGGGATTGGGAGTATTTTTCCATTACCATTCCTTTTGCGGCAGTATTGTGTGCGGCTCATGAGTTGACTCTTGGCATTGCTGATGCATAGACTATTGTGATTTAGATAAAAGGGGTAAATATGAAAGAAAAGATAAGTTTAAAGGAATTTATGGTTCTGCTTGTGGGCATGTTTTTTGTTTCGGCAGCTATATATTACATTATGATGCCAAGTGAATTTGTAGTAGGGTCACTCTCAGGTCTTGTGATTGTGCTGACAAATTTTATTCCGCTTAAAGTTTCTACACTTACATTCATTTTGAATTCATTACTGTTTATTTTGGGTTTTCTCCTAATAGGAAAAGAATTCGGCGGAAAAACCGTAATTACATCTCTGATTTTGCCCGTTTATTTAGCAATTTTTGAAGTTGTGACTCCTGAACCGCAGGAACTTACCAATAATATACTTGTAAATCTTCTGTGTTTTGTCATCTGCCTCAGCTTCGGTCAAACAATGCTGTTTAATATAAACGCTTCCTCCGGCGGTCTTGACATAGTAGCAAAGATATTAAATAAATATATGCATATTGAAATAGGACGCAGTCTGATGATAGCAGGCTTTGTCATTGCGGCCAGCTCAATTTTTGTATATGACAGAAATACACTTGTCATAAGTGTTTTGGGCACATATATAGACGGAGTGGTGCTTGACCAGTTTCTGGACGGTTCTCATATTAGAAAGAAAATTTCCATTATTTCTCCCCAATATGACGAAATAAGGGAGTTTATAGTAAAAAAGCTTAACCGCGGCGTTACTCTGTATAATGCCGTAGGCGGCTGGGACAACAGTGAAAAAATTGAACTTGTAACTATATTACAGAACAACGAATACGCAAGCTTGCTTGAATTTGTCAATAACACAGATCCGTCTGCATTTATAACCGTTTCAACGGTGGGACAGGTTATAGGACAGTGGAATCCACACAGGAAAAGAACCGATTAACACAAAAGTTTAAAAAAATAAAAACAAATATTTAAGTAAAAAGCGATACCCGGGAAATTTCGGGTATCGCTTTTTGTTTGAAATCAGAAAACAGGCTGATTTGTAGCCATCATTGCTGCAACTCTTCCCCAAAGAACAGCAGCGCCTATAGATGTTCCGCATCCGGGATAGATAGTGCCGTAGATTCCCGCGGGAGAGGTTTCACCGGTTGAGAAGAGACCGGGAATGGGCTTGTCTTCTTTATCGAGAACTCTTCCGCAAAGGTCGGTTATAAGACCGCCGAAGGTTACTGTTATGCAGGGTGTGTAGTAGAATGCTGCATATCTGGGTCCTTTTATCGGGAAAAGGAATTTTGCGGGCTTTCCGAAGTCTTCGTCTACACCGCTTTCAGCAAACTCATTGTAGCGCTCCACAGTTGCTTTTAATACGTCAAACTCTACACCCATCTTATCTGCCAGCTCCTCAAGAGAGTCAGCAAAAATATCGGGAGTGCCGGGAGTAGGACCGGCTGCAAAGGCTTTAACAACACTGTCATAAATCTCATTGCCACAGCTTATGTACCAGCCATGGTCGGACTTTGAGCGCATAAGCGCATCTCCGACAACATACTGATAGCTCCACTCGTTTACAACACGTCTGCCTGAGGCATCAAGAATAAGACCGGCCTCCTCATTTATACCCACAAGAGCGGGAGTGAGACTCATGTAGTTTACCTGAACACCGGGCGATACAAACTCCTTAGCACCCACGGCAACAGCCGCATCAATGCCTGTACCAACGTTGGTTTTGGGAACGTCTGTGAAGTAACCCTTCATCTGGGGGTATAGAGATTCAACCTTTTCTCTGTTGGCAGCAAATCCGCCGGTTGCGAGAAGAACGTTGTTTGCTCTGACGGTCAGTGTGCCGCCGCCTGCATACTCACAAATTGCTCCTTTAACTGCTCCGCCTTCATATATAAGCTCTTTAAGGCTGCAATTAAATACAATCTCGCCGCCCAGACGCTCATACTCTTCGTGCATGGCGTAGGTAATGTGTCCGCCCTGACCGGCTGACATGTAGTGCCCGCCTTCACTGTTATAGACACGCCATGGTACTATACTCTCATGGATAGACTCAACATCCTGACATTTCCAGCCGCACTTTTCAAGCCACAGCAAATTTTCATAGGCTCTGTCGCAGAAGAAACGAATCTTCTTAGGATCTGCCTTACCGCGGCTCTGCTCCATCATATAATCAAAAAGCATATCAGGGCTGTCATAAATACCCACGGCCTTCTGCCACTTGGTTCCCGGTGCCATAACCTTACCTCCGGAACGGGCAGCCGAACCTCCGGTAACTCCTGCAGCTTCAACAATTAAAACATCTGCCCCTGCCTGACGAGCCTGAACACCGGCAGCAAGACCGCCGGCTCCGCCGCCTAAGACAAGAAAGTCAACAAAACGCTCCTCATCCTTATGGGGCTCACGTGCAACTTTTTTGGAGAGAGACGCTGTTTTTGCTCCCGATTTGGCAATAGCCCTTGTGACAGCCTTTATAATTCCCTGTGAAGTCCTTTCAGCACCGATGACGGGCGGAATACCAAGAGACTGATGTTTTACAATCTCGTTTGGAATAGTTTCAACAGGGGAGGTCTTCAACCCATAACCAACGCCCTTTATCTCACCGTGTGACAGTATTTCTACTTTTTCTATCCTGTCTTCAGATAAAGTCACAGCTACCTTTATTTTGCTTGGTAGGCTGTCATATCCGTTGCTGTTGGCAATGCCGGTATATACACCGGGATTAAACTTGCTCATATACGATTTCTCCTTTCTAAATTAAAAATACCACTAACAAAAATAAGATATATTTTCGTTGTTAAAAATATTCTAACATTTTTGTTGTATATAGTCCAGATTTTTATTAAAAAAAGCAATTGCAGCCGGCTATACCTGTTTAAACCGGTTTTAGAATACAAAGTTTATGCAGAATTATATAAGGACGAAAAATATGAATGCAAAATCGAAAATATAGGTAAAGACAAATTGTAATTTCAGGTGAAATACAATTTAAATTTTATTATATCCAAAAAACTTTATCCCCCGGCGAAAATATCTTGACGGGGGATAAAGCAATATGCTACATGGCTTCTATTTCTTTTATTATATACTCATTTCCGGTTATAAGAAAAGTATTCGGACTGTGACAATACGGACATTCCTTACCATATTTTAATGTAGGATAAGTTTTCATGCACTCTTCACAAAAGGTTACGGCTTTAATAGGTTCTATTTTTAATTCCGTTTCCTTTAACAGTTCGGAGCGGCGTCTTGCATACTTCCAGAAATCCACTAGGTAATCCGGTATTATGGAGCTTACCTCTCCGACCTCTACTGTTACAGAGTTAACGGCTGTGAGATTATTTTCTTCCGCCAGTTTTTCAACCGTATCAATAATATAAATTATAGTTCCTAATTCATGCATTATTTTTTCAAAGCCTTATTTTTGAGTATTTTTATTTTCCTCTTAGCCATGTAGGGAAGAATAGCTTTAAGCTTATCGTCAATGTTCCACATTGTTGAAGCCTCAGGTATGTCTCGGCTCAGCTTAATAGCGTCAAACTCACACTTAGTAGTGCAGAGGCCGCAGCCTATACATTTGTGTTCGTCAACTTCTGCCGCACCGCATTTTAGACAGCGGGAAGCCTCCATTTTTATCTGCTCCTCAGTAAGCGGCAGGCGGTCATTGGAGAACGTCTTCAACTTTTTAAGATCATGCTGGGGAACCTGACGTTTGCAGGTGGCATAGCTGTTTAAAGGAATAGCTACATTATCTTTATCCAGTTCAATAAAGTCTCTGCGGTTTCGGCCTATGGTAAGGCTCTGCCCCTCCTGAACAAAACGGTGCAGAGAAATAGCGCCCTCTCTGCCTTGAGCAATAGCATCAATTGCAAATTTAGGACCTGTCAGAACATCTCCGCCTACAAAAATATCTGGCTGTGATGTCTGATAAGTTACGGCCTCGGCAAGCGCCAGCCCTTTTTCATTGGTTTTGAGTTCACCGACATCAAGCTCTCCCCAGTCAATTTCCTGTCCTATGGCGCTTATAACGCTGTCAACATCGACAGTCTCAAATTTGCCGGTTCCTACCGGTTTTCTACGGCCATTTTCGTCTGGGTGACCAAGCTCCATAATTTCTACCCTAATTCCCGTAACCTTGCCGTTTGCTCCAAGGATTTCTGATGGAGAATTGAGAAATCGGAACTTAACGCCTTCGTTTACTGCTTCTGCATATTCTTCGGCATCGGCAGGCATCTCTGCTTCTGTGCGACGATAAATAACATATGTATTTTCAGCACCCAAACGTACAGCGGTACGGCATGCGTCCATGGCTACATTACCGCCGCCGATAACTGCGCATCGTTTTCCTATTTTAGGATTATTGCCCAGATTGACGCTGCGTAAAAATTCTACTGCGCCGAAAACACCCTTCAAATCTTCCCCGGAGATATTAAGGGAACTTGATTTCTGAGCACCGATTGCAAGATAGAATCCCTTTACTCCTTCTTCACGGAGCTGCTGAATAGTTATGTCTTTTCCTACTTCAACCCCACAGACAAATTCAACACCCATTTGTTTTAATACATCTATCTCGGCATTTACCACGTCTTTTTCCAGACGGAAATTGGGAATACCCAGAGTCAGCATACCGCCGGGAACAGAATTTTTATCATAAACCTTAACCTTGTAACCCATATTTGCAAGGAAATAAGCGCAGCTCATACCGGCAGGACCCGCACCTATGACGGCAATCTTTTCGTCGTACCCCTCATAGTTAGGCTTGAAGTTCCAGAGGGGAGGAATATAACGGTTTTCTTCTTTTAACTCCAGTTCTGCAACAAATCTCTTTATTTCATCAATGGCAACCGGCTGGTCTAATCTGCCTCTGGTACATGTATCTTCGCAGCGGCGGTTGCAAATGCTTCCGCAGACGGCAGGGAAGGGGTTGTCCTTCTTTATAAGAGCAAGTGCCTCTTTGTATTTGCCCTCGGACGCCAACTGTATATAGCCCTGAACGGGAATATGAGCGGGACAGGATGCTTTACATGGGGCTGTTCCTGTTTTATAGCAGTTTATACGGTTATCGTCCTTATAATTTGGACTGTATCTTTCCGGACCCCATTCTAATTCGTCAGGTAGATCAATTTTCGGGTACTTAACAGGGCCGTCCTTGGTGCATAGCTTTTGCCCCAGCTTCACTGCACCTGCGGGACAAATCTCAACGCAGCGACCGCATGCAACACATGTATCTTTATTGACATGAGCAATATATGCGCTGCGGGACATGTTGGGTGTGTTAAAGTACTGAGATGTACGAAGAGCAAAGCAAACACCGGGGGCACAGTTACAGATAGCGAATATTCTGTGTTCTCCGTCAATATTTGTTATCTGGTGGCAATAGCCCATATCCTCTGCTCTTTTAAGAACCTGCATTGCTTCAGCTTTAGTGCACGGTTTGCCCAAGCCAGACTCTACCATGTAGTCTGCAAATTCACCGAGACCTATGCACCAGTAATCTTCAACATCACCGGAACCTACATTTCGGTGAGTCTCACAAAGACGGCAGGCGCAGATACCCAGACCTATGTGACCGTCATATTTGTCCAGCCAGTATGAAATATGTTCAATGCTTACAGACTCAGACTGTGCCGGAATAGCCTTTTCAACCGGTATTACATGCATTCCTATTCCGCCGCCGCCTGGCGGCACCATTGGTGTCAGACCTTCAAGAGGCAAGAAAGACATGCGCTCAAAAAAGTCGCATATTTCAGGATGTTTTTCGGTTACTTCCGGGTTCATATTGGCAACCTCTGCAAAGCCAGGAACGTAAATCGGCAAAATATAGCGTTTGTGTTCCTGCGTATGTGGATTACCGCACTCACCCCAGTGATATTCCAGAAGACCTATTTTAGCCATCTCTGCAAGTTTTGCCTCAAGCTTCGTTTTTTCCCAGCCTGTCATTTTCACAAGCTGATCTAAGGAGTAGGGTTTCCGCTGTTTCATGGTAAGGCAAATGTCAACCATGTCATCATCAAGCACATTCATTAGCCCCCAGTATTCCGGGTCGCTTGTGTCCATTGGAACAAAACCTAAGCGCTTTGGAATTCTGTCGGTCATTTTTTTCCCAAGTTTCAGCAGTTTTTCTTTGTTGGTTACCATATAGTTGTCTCCCCTCTGTATTAAATTGTTTGTTATTCCTATTATTGTTAATGTTATCACATATAGCACAAAAAGTCACTAAAATTTTTGAAATATGAATAAAAATTTTAGTAACATCCTACAAAACTGACAATTTGCTCAAAGTGTCATGATATAAACAATTTAATGCAAAAAAACAGGCGCAAAAAGGCTTAAATCAGGGCCGATTTGCGCCGTTAACGGCTTCATTTGGGAATCATAGTTCCTTTGTGATCTATGGTGTATTCTCCCTGCAAGAGTATTTGAGAAACCGGAACAATTTTATAGCCCTGAGACTGCAGAGACTCAATTATACCGGGTAATGCCGCAGGGGTGTTTTTTGCGGCATTATGAAAAAGGATTATGCTTCCGGGTTCTACGTTCTTTAGCACTCTTTGCTGAATTTCCTCCGGAGAAATTTCTTTCCAGTCCAGACTGTCAACATTCCACTGTATAGCAGTCATTCCCATGCTGTTTATAGCCTTTACCACATGGTCGTCATATTCACCGTAAGGACATCTAAAGAGAGTGGGTCGTTTTCCGGTAATTTTTTCTATTTTATTATTACAATTATTTACGTCCTCTACTATCTGTTCTTCCGTGAGTTTTGAAAAATGGGCGTGGTTAGATGAGTGATTCATAATTTCATTTCCGGCATCTGCCAGCGCTTTTACTGACTCAGGAAATTTGTCTACCCAATCTCCAACCACAAAGAAAGTAGTGTTTACATTGTACTTATCCAGTATGTCTATAAGAATTTGTGTGTCCTCGTTTCCCCATGCAGCGTCAAATGACATGGCAACAACTTTGTCATCTCGCTGAACATTATATATGGGCAGTAATCTTTCTGTTGCAGAAGCTCCTACAATGGTTGGACTGTTAACTGCCCAGAAAATAAGGGCAACCAGCAAAATCATTCCCAATGCAGAAAATAACTTTTTATTCTTTTGCATAAAGCCTCTGATGTCAATCAAATTCATCACTCCTTTTGGTACATGTTATGTTAGTGAATATAAAAATATGAAGATTTGGATGGGGAGTAAAAGTTAGTGTTAAGTATTAAACAATAGCCAAAACATATTGAAATTTATAACTCATTCGAGTACAATATAAGCATAATTTCAATGATTATTTTTCAGGAGGTAAAAATGGATAAGAACAGTTTTCTCTATAAAAGTTTTGTCGCAATCCTGAACTATGAGCTCGTTCCATGGGAACCCGAGGCTCACGAGGACAGTAAGCTTGATTATTCCATACTCAGCATGAAAAATATTTATGATTTTGCTACGACTATGGATATAAAAGATGTGGAGCCTATTCTCCGCCGTCAGGTAGAATATAACAATGCTCTTGCCAACGAAGGCCTTGAAAAAGAGGGCGGAGCCAATATCGGCAAAATAATGATGGAGCAGAGCTCAAATGTACACAATCTGGCACGGGCAAGGACGGTTGCGGCTTTGGATGCGTGGGCCTTTGGTTCAAAGCTTCCGGTAATAGTAAACTGTGACAGCGTTTATCAGGGAATAGGCGTTTGCCTTCCCATTCAGGAATATGCTATGGAAGATGACCTGGGAGAAGAAATGTTTTACAGAGCTCTTGCCATTTCTAACCTCACTGCAATTTGCTTTAAAAAACAAATTGAGGACAGTGCCGAACTCAGCGGTGCTGTATGTGCAGGACTTGGAGCGGGTGCCGCTATATGCTATCTAAGAGGCGGCGGTTATGATGATATTGCAAAGGTTCTTGAAAGAACATACAGAATTACTCAGGGACTTAATTGCACAGATGATGAACCGCTGGGCGCTGCAAAGCTTGCCCTTGGCGTTGAGGCAGGCCTGCTTGCAATGGAACTTTGGTATGCAGGCAGACTGTAAAGAGAATTAAAATTTTAATTCAGGCTTCCGTTTTCGGAAGCCTGAATTTTTCTTAAAAAATATACGGGATTCATGCACTTTTTCAATATAAGCTCCTGAAAATAGAGTCGGACGAAAGGATTGACCGTTATAAAACTTCTTTCACAAAACTGAAAAACTGTGACTAAATGAGAGTTGATAAATTGAAATAGAGATGCTATAATGAGGTTAGAGACAACTAACTAGAAACCAGCTTTAAGCATATCTGGAATATTAATACAGTAAAGATTTTGTCGGAAGCAATTGTGCAGTCGGAAAATAATCCGGATATTCATGTTTTTAATTAACATATGCAGGTTGTCTTGCTATAATTCTAAAATAACAGGAGGGATAAATTGAATATTGACATTTGGTATGGAATTCTGATTCCGTTTTTAGGAACATCACTTGGTGCCGCCTGCGTCTTTTTCATGAAAAAGACCATGAGCTTATCTGTGCAGCGAGCTTTGACAGGCTTTGCCGGCGGGGTTATGGTTGCCGCTTCTGTGTGGAGCCTGCTGATACCGGCCCTTGAGCAATCAGAAGTGATGGGCAAATGGTCATTTATACCTGCTGCGGCAGGTTTTTGGATAGGCATTTTGTTTTTACTTCTACTTGACCACTTAATTCCCCATTTACACAAAAACTCAGAACAGGTGGAAGGTCCAAAGACAAAGCTGCAGCGAACAACTATGCTTGTTCTTGCGGTAACGCTTCACAACATTCCAGAAGGAATGGCGGTCGGCGTTGTTTATGCAGGTTATCTTGCGGACAATGGGGGCATTTCATTGATGGGAGCGCTTGCGCTTTCAATAGGAATTGCAATCCAAAATTTCCCGGAAGGAGCAATTATATCTATGCCGTTAAGGTCAGAAGGAATGAAAACATCCGGAGCATTTACATACGGCGTTCTCTCAGGTGCTGTTGAACCTGTGGGGGCGATTCTTACAATTTTGGCGGCAGGACTTATTGTTCCGGCGCTGCCCTATTTTTTGAGCTTTGCAGCAGGTGCAATGATTTACGTTGTAGTAGAAGAACTTATTCCTGAAATGTCACAGGGAAAACACTCAGATATTGGTACAGTTTTCTTTGCGGTAGGGTTTACCGTTATGATGATTTTAGATGTTGCACTTGGATAACACATTAGAACAGTTTCAGCAGTGCTGAAAAATAAAACAAACGGAGGAAATAACAATGTGGAAGTATACCGTTGAAGTAAAGGGCATGATGTGCGGAATGTGCGAGACTCACATCAATGAAGCAATCAGAAGAGCATTTCCTGTGAAAAAGGTTACTTCATCGCACACTAAAGAACAGACGGTAATTTTGACCCAACAGGAGCTTAACGAGGACACTCTCAAAAAAGTAATTAATGAGTTGGGTTATGATATGGGTTCAGTCCGCAAAGAGCCGTATCAAAAGAAAAAATTATTTGGAAAAGCTTAATTTAGTCTGCTTATTTACCTGTAAACAGACAAAAATGGGGTTAAATTACTATGAAAAATAATTTCAGCATTCAACTGTTAGGTTTAGTTCTGCCGTATATGTGCAAAAATGCTCTGACTTCAAAGACTATTCGGAAAAATGTTAAAACTGAATACATGAAAATAATGTCTCGTGCCAAAAATATCGGAAATAAAAATCCTCTTATTAGCAGCTATATCCTGGGAGCATGGTTTATTGCCTTGAACCGCTGTGACGATTTAACGCCCGATGAGAATTACAGAATTTTAGAGCAGGGGCTTTTGCACAGCAAGATGTTTCGGATTGTTATGGGAGATGCAGAACACTACCTTTCCCGGAAGAAATTTATAAAACAGCAAAGATGGGCTGAAAATACTCACAAACGTATATATAAAAACGATTGGGTTGTAAACCTTATTCCGGGAAATGAGCAGTTTGATTTAGGCTACGATTATCTTGAATGCGGAATATGTAAGCTGTGTAAAGATGAGGGCTGCTTTGAGCTTGCAAAGTATCTGTGTAAACTGGATTTTATGTTTGCAGATGTGATGGGACTTGAACTGTTACGCACAACAACTATTGCCGATGGCGGGGATAAGTGCGATTTTCGTTTTCGCAGGAAATGAAACCGTAAACGGCGACAGCTTTCCAGTAAACTGATTTTAAAAAAATCCTGCGCCTGACTATATAAATTGAAATGAAAGCTGTACTGTGGTATAAATTTAAAATAGAATATAATGAGTTATATGTTTTAAAAATATTACAGTTTGACCCTTCACAGAATTGCAGGCAGGAGGAACAATATGACTTTGCACCACTTAGAGGTTTTTGTAGCCGTATGTCAGGAGAAAACCATGCACGCAGCAGCAGAAAAATTAAATCTTTCTCAGCCCTCTATCTCTAAAATAATTGCAGATTTAGAGAAGTATTATAATATAATATTATTCGAGAGAATAAACCATAGGCTGTATTTAACTCCTATCGGTGAAACTATGCTGGATCATGCCTTGCATATCCTTGAATTATTTCACCATATGGAGGATGATATTAATATTCACGGGCAGACAAATCATATTAGAATAGGCGGCTCTGTGAGTGTGGGTACATGTATTATTCCGCCTCTGATTCAGCGCTTAGCACATCAGGAGCTGCCTATTTCATACAGCGTAATAATTAACAATACCAGTAAAATAGAACAGCTTATAAATGACTACGAACTGGATTTAGCACTTGTGGAAGGCTATGTAGACAATCCTAACCTTGTTATTGAGGATGTAGCAGAAGATGAACTTGTTTTAGCTGTTTCAGCGAAGCACCCTCTGACATGTAAGAAAAATATTACGTTTGGGGATCTGGAGCAATACACCTTTATTTCGCGGGAAGACGGCAGCAGCAAAAGAAACCAGCTTGAACTGCATATGCAGAAGCTGGGTCTTAAACTATCTACAAACTATACATGCAGCAGCGTTGACGCTATAAAGCAGGCCCTGCAGTATACAGACAGCATTGCCGCACTGTCACGTATGATGATTTCAGAGGAAATAAAAAAGGAAGTATTGACCATACTTCCTCTGGATGATATGAAAGTAAAACGTTCCATTCGTCTTATTTATCATAAAAACAAATATATTTCCCCTGCAATGAAGGCTTTTATTAAGGTGCTAAATGAACATGTAAATGAGTGTTCCTACAACACCGCTACCTAATATAATAGCAATAGGATTAACCTTGTATTTTCTTAACAGGAACAGACAAACCAAAAATAGAGCTGACTCAAGGTATTTCAGATTATCTGTAGAAATAATTCCATTTTTGAAAATGCCTATAAGCAGAATAGAAAGTCCGGCAGAGCCAATCAAAGATACGACTGCGGGCCTTAATGAAGCCAGCACGGTTTGAAGACTGCCAAGATTCCTGTATTTATAGTAGATGTGAGCCAGTGTAAGGCAAATAATGAAAGATGGAATAATACAGCCAAGGGTACAAATCAGAACGCCCGGAATTCCCCCAAGCTGCATACCCACAAAGGTAGAGGAATTTATAGAAATTGGTCCGGGAGTCATTTCCGCAATGGTGATCAAATCGCTGAATTCTTCAAGTGTCATTAATTTATATATGTTAACTATTTGCTCCTGAATAAGGGGAATTGCCGCATACCCCCCGCCGACACTGAACAAACCTACCTGAATAAAGGCAAAAAACAGTTTCCAAATCATGTTACCTTACCTCCTTCCTGCAGGCAATTACCGCATCAATAATACCAATTAAGAGACAAGTCAAAATAATAATGATTGCTCTGACTTTGAACACTGCGACTGCAATAAAGCAAATAATCATCATCAGGGTGTACATAGTCCGTTTTATTTTCAGAACTTTTCCTGCAAGATTTAATGTAACATCAATAATAACTGCCGCAACTCCTGCTCTTGTAACTTGCAGGGCAGTGGCAATTACTTCGTTTGTACGGAACTGTTCGTAACACAGGCTAATCAGAGATATAATTATCATAGGGGGCAGAATTGTGCCGAGAACAGCAATGACGGAACCTAAAATCCCGCTCATGCGATAACCTATGATAACTGAGGCATTTACCGGCAATGGGCCTGGGGCTGATTGAGTGATAGCTGTAATATCCAGCATTTCGTCTTCGTCCAGCCAATGCTTTTCGTCTACAAATTTCTTTTTCATAAGTGAAACTATAACAAATCCACCACCGAAAGTGCATGAACTTAGCACAAACATGGAAGTAAATAACTTCCAAAGAGTTTTTGCATCTGCTTTTTTCTTCATTATCCTTAGATTCCTCCTTGCTTTGTCCACTGCATATTAATGCAAAAAACAGTATAAGTAAAATACATTAAGGATATTAAATTGATAAATTTTTTCTATTAAAATAAAATGCAGCTGTTTTCAGCTGCATTTTAAAAATATATAAAGCTATGTTTTTTCTTAGAATAGAAGAAAAAGATCCATTAAGAGTTATGAGCAAAATCGCCAGCAGATTTCCGGATAAATACGGTCTGCCTGCGCAGCAAGAAAAAATCTAAAAAAATAATATGGGCTAAACAATAAGCAGAGGCGAAGAACGCCTCTGCTTATTGTCTTTATTCTTCTGTTTCCAGAACGTGAATTTCTTTTATATTAAAATCCAGTCCGGTTAAAACGGTCTTTTCAAAACTGCCGCAATTCGGACAGTACCCCTCGTGCTCCACAACATTGAATATCTCGTCACACTCATCACATTCTGCCATGCCGGGCACAATCTCAATTATGAGCTTCGTATCCTTGAGCGGAGTTTCATCAGCTACCACAGGGTAGAGCTTTTCCACGTATTCTGGAACTACAAGGGATAGTTCGCCGATTTCGCAGACTATTTCATCTACTTGCCTTACATTGTTTTCAGCAGCGTAGTCTAAAACAGTTTTGCACATACTTCTAACTATGCCGATTTCATGCATATTAAGTCACCAGATCTTATTTTTTTAGCTTTCTCTTTTGAGAAATTATATTACCAATGGCCTTTGGCGCGTTGCCTGCAACTCTGGTAAGGGTGCTGAGGTAGCCTCTGCCGTGGTAATCACTGACCTTTTCAAGATGGATAGCGTCAAACTTACATCTTGTGGTACATATACCGCAGCCAATACACATGTAATCGTCAACAACAACGGCACCGCAGCCCAGACAGCGGTCTGCTTCCTTCTTTATTTGCTCTTCGGTGAGGACACCGCGCAGATCCTTAAAGGTCTTTTTAGCCTCAGCAGCTGAAGCATTATTTGCTTTCTGCCGTGGAGCGGTGTCAAAACAGTCAAGAGACACAGCGACGTTACTGGTATCAAGTGCCCGATAGTCTCTGTTATCACGACCGAGAACAAGGCTTTGACCGCTATGTACATAACGGTGTATGGACACGGCACCTTCCTTACCGGCTGCAATAGCGTCAATGGCAAATTTAGGTCCGGTGACTGCATCGCCGCCTGCAAAAACATCAGGCTGACCGGTCTGATATGTGCGGGCATCTGCCAAAATATTGCCATTGGGGCCAAGCTGCATAGTTGTTCCTGCGTCTATTCCGCACATGTCTATTCTCTGACCTACGGAGGAGATCACTGCGGAAACCTTCATGGTTTCAAACTTGCCGGTCCCTACTGGCTTTCTGCGGCCCTTTTCGTCAGGAGCGCCAAGCTCCATAACTTCCAGTTTCAGTTCCTGAGCCTTTTCTTTACCGATAATTTCTGCGGGAGAGGAAAGAAAACGGAACTTAACCCCCTCTTCCTCTGCCTCCAGCACTTCCTCGTCAGCGGCGGGCATTTCTTCTCTGCCACGACGATATACGAGGGTTACATTCTTTGCACCCAAACGGACAGCTGTTCTTGCAACGTCTATTGCAACGTTACCGCCGCCGATGACTGCAACATCGTCTCCAACCGTAACTTCTTCACCTAAGTTTACAGCCTTGAGGAAGTCTATACCGGTATAAACTCCGGGAAGGTCATCACCTTTACAGCCCACAGAAACACCCTTGGAAGCGCCTATACCAAGGTAAAATGCCTTGTATCCCTGAGCACGCAGCTCGTCCAGAGTGATGTCCTTACCGACTTGGACGCCGGTTTTAAACTCAACTCCCAATTCCTTCAGCACATCAATTTCGGCGTTTACAACGTCTCTTTCAAGCCTGAAGGAAGGAATACCCATAGTGAGCATACCGCCCAGCATTTTTTCCTTCTCAAATACAGTCACAGGATAACCATTGACCGCCAGATAATAAGCACAGCTCATTCCGGCAGGGCCGGCACCAATAACGGCAATTTTCTCCGTGTATGCTTTACCGGTTGTTGTAAGTATTTCCGGTACGAAACGGGTCTCACTGTTAAGATCCTTTTCTGCTATAAACTTCTTAATGTCATCAATAGCAATAGGAGAGTCAAGCTTTCCTCTGGTGCACGCCTCCTCACATGCCTTGTTGCAGATACGTCCGCATACAGCAGGGAAGGGGTTCTCTTTCTTGATTAGTTCAAGGGCTTCCTTATATCTGCCTTCGGATGCAAGCTTAATATAGCCCTGTACGGGAATATGGGCGGGGCAGGCGCTCTTGCAGGGAGATGTACCTGTTTCTACAACGTCAGTACGATTTGTACGGTATTCAATGTTATAGGTACTTCTTTTTAACATAGAAGCCTTGGCTTCCTGCTCTCTGTCAATTATTTCTACCGGTTTTATCTCTGTAAGTTTCTGACCGAGCTTTAAAGCATTTGTCTGGCAAGTCTCAACACACTGACCGCAGGCAACACAGTTATCTTTATTTACAACTGCTTTAAAGTTGGAACTCATTCCCTCCGGTTTACGGAACATCTGAGCTATACGCAGAGAATAGCATGAACAGCCGCAGCAGTTACAAATTGCGGTGGATTCCTCAAAACCAGGCGTCTGGTTTACCTCATGTACAAGGCCGTTGTCCTCGGCACGCTTTAAAATTTCATATGCCTCTTCCTTTGAAATAAGGCGGTGCTCACCGGTTTTGGAAAAGTTTATGGCATTATCATTCAAATACATGCACATATCTTCCTCAAGGTGTCCGCAGCCTTCACCCATGAGACGGCGGGAGCGGCGGCATGAGCAGGCACCTACTGAAATAGCCTTTGCATTTTCAATTAAAGTAGCTATTTCATCATAGGAGGCAGTATGACTGTTATTTTCTATTGCACTCATAACAGGCATTACACGCATAAAGAACATGCCTCTTCCCATAAGCGGGACAACAGGTTCAGGTCTGCGTCTTGCATATTCCTCAAAGCACTCAGCCAGCACAGGGTATTTTTCACACTGTTCACGATTGCTGAGAACACCCTCCATAATACCCGGAACCCAAATAGGGTAGTAGTATCCATTTTGACCGTTTTTATCAGCCACGCGCACAACACCGCAGAAAACAAGACGGTCCAAAAGCTTCTGAGTCTCACGAATGTCCTTTTTGCAGCGTCTGGACAATTCCTCCACTGTTCGGGGAGTTTCCAAACGCATATGCATCATTACATCACACATGTCATCGCTTATAATAGGCTCTAAAATCTTATACTCCGGATCGTTATATGTAACACCGGTGTAAGTAAGGCTCTCAAGGCTTATCTTGGAAGCAAGCTTGAGAATGTTAGGTCTTTTACCCATGATAGTCCCCCTCAATAATTTATTAGTATTATGAGATATTTTAACTATAACATAGTTAGAGAATGTATGCAATCTGTCATTTTGCTGACAATGTAAAAATTTTTTAATTTGTCATGGAGAAAATCAAAAATTACCGCAGCGAAATAGGATTAAAGCTGAACTTGATTTATTAACATTTTTAATATATACTCTTGAAAACAGGGCAAAACTGATGCTTTAGTTTTAAAAAGTCCTGAATTTAAGGGAGAGTTATATGGAACAGCTGCCTTATGAAATAGAAAGAAAATTTCTAATTCAATACCCGTCTAAAGATTTTATATCATGCGCCCAAAATATAAGTGATATTGTGCAGACATATCTTGTCCCTGAGACGTCAGGAGTTACCGAAAGAGTGAGAAAAAGAAGTAAAAACGGTAATTCAGTTTTTACCCATACTAAAAAAATACCTGTTAATGATATGCGGCGTATTGAGTATGAGGACGAGATAGATGAAAAAATGTACAGCGAGCTATTAAAAAGGGCAGACAATCAGCGCAATGTTATAGTAAAAAAACGTATATGCCACAGTTATAAGGGACAGTTATTTGAAATAGATCTGTTTTCATTTTGGAACGACAGAGCGGTAATGGAGATTGAACTGGATGATGAAAATGCGGCAGTTGAATTTCCGCCGGACATAAAAATAATATGTGAAATCACCGCTGATAAGAGGTACACAAACGCTTCATTGGCAAAGAAAATTCCCATGGATAAGCTTTAGGGGAACTTTAAGGCAGTGAAAGCGTCCAAGACTAATGACTTGGGATAAAAAAGATTTCAAACTTTTACAGCAAGAAAGGAACATTGAAATGAAAAAAATATTTGCTCTTATACTTTGCCTTGCAATGGCCTTCTCAATGGCGGCCTGTGAGGAATTAGATGCTTTAAAAAATGTGGAGCTGCCGCCTCCTCCCTCTGCAAAAGATACGGAGGAAGTGACTGAAAGCCCAACTCCCGCTCCGGAAACCAAAGAGAAAGCGGAGGAAGAAGTTAAGGCAGAACCGATAGAGAACTTTGTAATTGTCAGAAATGAAAAAACAGTTATTCAGGACTATGACCCCGCTGAAGGCACTCAGCTTATTTTGACTTTCTCTTATGATACTCCTAAAGTGTATATAGATGGCAGAGATGACGTTAATGCCAAAATAAATGAGTATATTGGTATTCTGGATGAGACATACTACACAGGTGCAAGCGGTACAGAGTACGATATTACAGCTCCGGTTGGATACAATATGTTCCTTCAGGTGGCGCAGGATAATTTCACTTATTACCATGACAATAACGCAGAAAATGTTTCACTTGAATTTTCTTCTGTAAGGGACTTTGATGTTGAGCGTGGAGACGGTAATGTGTTGAGCCTGGTATTTCACACAGCCACATATACAGGCGGTGCTCATGGCCAGTATTTTGATACAGGCTACGTGTTTGACACTCAGACCGGTGAAAGACTTGTCCTTGCAGATCTTAGCTCCGATTATGATGGACTTGTAAGTTTCCTGACCCAGCGAATGGTGGAGACAGCCAATAGCAATGAAAACTACAAGGAAAAGATTACAAATATCAACCCGGAAGAATACGCTGAGAACTTTGCTAAACTCCTGCGAGACGGCAGCTGGTATTTTAATAATGAAGGACTGGTTATATTCTCCTTTGCAGAGGAGTTCAGTTCATATGATGCAGGTATGGTCAGCTTTACAATTCCTTATGCTGAGCTTGAGGGTAAGATAGACGCAAAATTTATTCCTGAAGCAAAGAGCGGAAAGGGTGAATTTCAGATAAGCCCCATGAAAGATGTACCTGAGGGGTCTTTCCAGATGATTGATAAGCTTAATATGCTCCCCGAAAATACACAGGGAGAAGAGCTGTGTCTCAGCGCCAAGGGAAATGTTTACGATGTGAAACTTGTAAATGTAAGCTACGCCGACAAATTTTACGAGCTTGAGACAGTATGGTATGCAAGCGAAATGGGTGACAGCGCATTGCAGCTTCTTACTGTGATTCCTGAGGGCATACCCAATCTTATGCTTAAATATCGCATGGCAGACGGTACAGAACAGAGCTTCCTCATAACTCAGAGCGGTAAAGACGGCAGCTACCTCCTTATAGACGACGATATAGAGGCTGTGGGCTGAAAAAAACCGTAAAAAGCTCAAAATATTATCAATTATTATTGACAATACAGCATTTGCATGTTATTCTATTACAGCCGCATTGAAGGGGTAATTGAAAGACGACTTGCTCCACCCCAAGAGCGAGACCTTAAGAATTGGAGGATTTCATAATGAAGCATGCTATCATCGTGACCGGCGGCAAGCAGTATCGTGTTGCCGAGGGCGACGTTATCTATGTCGAAAAGCTTGATCTTGCCGCTGGCGAGACTGTCAAGTTCGACCGTGTTCTGGCTGTCGTTGACGGCGAGACCGCAGTTTTCGGCGCTCCTGTCATTGAAGGCGCATCCGTTACCGCAAATGTCGTTAAGAACGGCAGAAGCGCAAAGGTTCGCGTTTACAAGATGAAGCCTAAAAAAGGCTACCGCAGAACTCAGGGCCACAGACAGCCCTACACTAAGGTTCAGATAGAAACCATTAATGCATAATTTTCCGCAACTGATTTTGACACTTATGGAGGTGTAAGCTAAATGGCACATAAGAAAGGTATGGGTTCCACCAAGAACGGCCGCGACAGTGAGTCAAAGCGCCTTGGAGCCAAGAGAGCAGACGGACAGTTCGTTCTGGCCGGCAACATCCTTGTCAGACAGCGCGGAACTAAAATCCATCCCGGTACCAATGTTGGTAAGGGTAAGGACGACACTCTGTTCTCCCTCGTGGACGGCACCGTGAAGTTCGAGCGCATGGGCAAGGACCGCAAGAAGGTCTCTGTTTACGAAGAAATTGCTCAGTAAATCTGCATTTAAGGCCGGACAATCGTCCGGCCTTTTTAATTCTTTTGATTAAATGAACCGCTTATGGCGGTAAAAGGAGGCGCGAATGGCAACATCTTTTGTTGATAAGGCTCGAATTACTATCCATGCCGGCAAAGGCGGGGACGGGGCTGTGGCATTCCACAGGGAAAAATATGTGGCGGCCGGCGGACCCGACGGCGGCGATGGCGGCAGAGGCGGAAATATCGTTTTTGTCGTGGACGATAATATGTCTACCCTTATGGACTTTAGATATAAGAGAAAATATTCTGCCGGCAACGGACAGAACGGCATGGGTAAACGCTGCTTTGGCAAGGATGGCGAAAGCCTTAAAATAAAAGTTCCAAGAGGTACTATCGTAAGAGATGCCGACACCGGAGCAATTATGCACGATATGTCCACCGGTGAGGACTGGATTGCCGCTAAAGGCGGCAGAGGAGGCTGGGGCAATATGCACTTTGCCACGCCTACAAGACAGGTGCCTCGCTTTGCAAAACCCGGTCTTCCCGGAGAAAGCCATGAGGTTATTCTTGAGCTGAAGCTTTTGGCGGATGTGGGCCTTGTTGGATTCCCTAACGTGGGAAAATCTACTCTGCTGTCTGTGGTGAGCAAGGCTCATCCTAAAATTGCAAATTATCACTTTACCACCCTTTTCCCAAACCTGGGCGTTGTTTATGCCGAAGAGGGAAAATCATTTGTTATGGCGGATATTCCGGGTATAATTGAGGGAGCATCTGAAGGTGCAGGTCTGGGACACGATTTTCTCCGTCATATTGACCGCTGCCGTCTGCTTATTCATCTTGTAGACGTATCCGGTTCTGAGGGCAGAGATCCTATTGAGGATTTTGACGCTATAAACGCAGAGCTTCATCAGTATTCAGAGGAGCTTGCGGGCAGACCTCAGATTGTTGCCGCAAATAAGTGCGACCTTTTAGGCGATGACAGAGAGAATATCGAAAAGCTTAAAGCACATGTGGAAGAGCTTGGGTATAGCTTTTTTGAAATGAGCGCTGTTACCCATGAGGGTACAAGAGAACTTGTTAAAGAATGCGTCCACAGACTTTCGGAACTGCCGCCTATTGCAAGCTATGAGGCAGACTATGTGGCTCCCGAGCCTGAACTCGGTACTCCTGAAGAGCTTACTATCAATAACTTTGATGATATGTGGGTGGTTGAAGGCCCGTGGCTCCAGCGTCTTATGGCGAGAATTAACTTCTCCGACTACGAGAGCCGAATGTATTTTGATAAGCTTTTACGTGAAGCCGGTGTTTTCCAGCGTATGGAGGAAATGGGCGTCCGAGATGGTGATACCGTCAGCATGTATGACCTAATGTTTGAATATAGAGAGTAAAAGACACTGAAAAATTAAACTGCACCCCGTCTGTTAGACAGTATGATATACTATATAACAGGCGGGGTGATTTTTTACGCCAAGAGCAGTGCATTATTGATTTCATGTTCACCAATAAGAACGGTTTTACACTTATTTTACAATACACGGATAACGAATTTGATGTTGTTGTTTTATTATCATCTCATAACCCAACAGGTTATAACTACAAAGAAGAATCAAGGAGTGTAATAAAATGAAAAAGCGTGTACTTGCAATGGCGTTGGCTGCAATTACCGGAGTATCTCTTATGGCTGGCTGCTCCAGCAGCAATTCAGGAACTGTATCCACCGATGGTTCCACTTCTATGGAAAAGGTTATCGGAACAATAGGTGAAGCTTTTCAGCAGAAAAACGATGGAGTAACCTTTACATATAACCCCACCGGTTCCGGCTCCGGCATTACAGCTGTTCAGGAAGGGCGCTGCGATATTGGCCTTTCAAGCCGTGCTCTGAAGGACGAAGAAAAGGCATCAGGATTAACTGAAACCGTCCTTGCTTATGACGGTATCGCAATTATCGTTCATCCTGAGAACGCAATTTCTGATTTAAGCATAGAAGATATTGCAGACATCTACACAGGCAAAATTACTAACTGGAAAGATGTAGGTGGCAGCGATACTGAAATCGTACTGATTGGACGTGAGGCCGGAAGCGGAACTCGTGACGGCTTTGAAAGCATTACCGGAACCAAAGATTCCTGCAAGTACCGTCAGGAACTGACCTCCACCGGCGACGTAATTACTACTGTTGCAAACAATCCCGACGCTATCGGTTATGCTTCTCTCGCAGCTCTTAAAGACACTGTAAAGCCTCTTTCAGTAGGCGGTGTAGCACCAAGCGAAAGTGCTGTAAAGGATGGCAGCTACGTAGTGCAGAGACCCTTTGTTCTGGTCACTAAGGCTGACACAAAGCTTTCAGACGTTGCACAGAAGTTCTTTGATTTCGCTCTTTCCGATGAGGCTGTCGAACTAATTTCCAAAGCAGGCGCTGTTGCAGCAAAATAAGAAACTGAGAAATCGGCGGCTTTAATGTAGCCGCCGATTTTTTTAAAGAAAGGAAATCAAGATTGAAACACAAAAAGTACCTTGTAGAAAATGTAATTCACGGCGTGTTTCTTATTCTGGGGTTAATTACAGTTGGATGCGTCCTTCTCATTACGGTATATTTGGTGATGTCAGGTATTCCGGCAATTCATAAAATTGGACTGTTTAAGTTTCTATTCGGGGAAACGTGGGCATCCACAGCAGCAGAACCGGCATTTGGAATTCTTCCCTTTATACTCACCAGCATATATGGTACAGCGGGAGCTATTCTCCTCGGCGTTCCCATCGGATTTTTGACAGCCGTTTATCTTGCAAAAATTGCTTCACCTGCAGTTAAAAATGTGGTTACCTCCGCTGTTGGATTACTTGCCGGAATTCCGTCAGTTGTATATGGTCTGGTTGGTATGATAGTTCTGGTGCCTGCAATCAGAACATGCTTTAACCTTCCCGACGGCTCCAGCCTTCTGGCGGCAATCGTAGTGCTTGGCGTCATGATTTTGCCATCAATTATCGATGTTTCAATTACGGCGCTTGAAGCTGTACCTAAAGAATATGAGGACGCCTCTCTCGCCCTTGGGGCAACACCTGTGGAAACATATTTTAAGGTTTCCGTGCCTGCTGCAAAAAGCGGTATTGCTGCGGCTGTTGTACTTGGTGTAGGACGAGCCATCGGAGAAGCTACTGCGGTTATGATGGTGTCCGGCAATGTACCTAATATGCCGTCTTTGTTTCAAAGTGTCAGATTTCTCACAACTGCTGTCGCAAGTGAAATGTCCTATTCCAGCGGTTTGCAGCAGCAGGCGTTGTTTTCAATTGCATTGGTATTGTTCCTGTTTATCATGCTTATAAACGCAACGCTGAATTTTTTCCTGAAACGCAATAAGGAGGAATAAGAATGCCTAAAAATCAGATTGCCGGAAAGAGAAAATTTTATATAGGCCTTATGAAAACACTGATGGCAGTGTCGGCTGTCCTTACTTCTGCGTTGGCGTTGTTTTTGGTTATATATGTACTTGTAAAGGGCTTACCCAATATCACATGGGAGCTTTTGTCCACAGCACCCAGCTACTTATCAGACCGCATAGGAATCTTACCCGATATTTTAAATACGGTTTACATAATTTTGGCTACATTGGTCTTCGTAATACCTTTGGGCGTGGGAGCGGCAATTTATTTGACGGAGTACGCCAAAAACAAGAGATTGGTTGCGGCAATTGAATATGCAGCCGAAACCCTCTCTGGAATACCGTCTATTATTTACGGTTTAGTAGGAATGCTGTTCTTTTGTGAGTTTTTAAATATGCAGACTTCTCTTTTGGCAGGTGCGCTAACACTTGTGATTATGAATTTACCTACGATCATGCGAACAACACAGGAGAGTCTTAAAACCGTACCTCAGAGTTACCGTGAAGGTGCTTTTGGTCTTGGCGCAGGAAAGTGGCGCGTAATCAGAACGGTGGTGCTGCCGGGATGTGTAGACGGAGTAATTACCGGCTGTATTCTTACTGTCGGACGAATTTTAGGAGAGTCAGCTGCCCTGCTGTTTACAGCAGGGGTTGCCCATTCACTAAATGGTTTATTTGCCGGCTTGGGCAAATCAGGTGCCACTTTGACCGTTGCTCTTTATTTTTATGCAAAAGAGCAGGGTGAATTCAGCGTAGCATTTGCTATTGCCGCCATCTTAATTTTACTGACTTTGCTGGTAAATGTACTGGTTGCGCTTGTTGGCCGGTATTTTAAGAAAAGGAGAAGTTTATGAGTAACATCATTACTGTTAATGACCTTTGTCTGTGGTATGGAAATGCTCAGGCTTTGCACAATATAAACGTAGAAATCCCTGAAAAGAGCATAACGGCTCTGATCGGGCCATCAGGCTGCGGCAAGTCTACTTTTTTGAAGACACTGAACCGTATGAATGATTTAATTCCGGACGTAAAAATAACAGGTAAAATCTGCTATAAGGACAGTGATATTTTTGCACCGTCTGTGGACGTGAATATGTTACGCAAGGAAATTGGTATGGTTTTCCAAAAACCAAATCCCTTTCCTATGAGTATTTATGATAATATAGCCTACGGTCCAAGGACTCATGGCATTACAAATCGTCTTAAACTGGATGAAATAGTTGAAGAGTCCCTGAGAGACGCAGCAATTTGGGACGAAGTTAAAGACAGGCTGAAGAAAAATGCTTTGGGACTTTCCGGAGGTCAGCAGCAAAGACTGTGTATTGCCCGGGCTTTGGCTGTGAAACCTGAAGTGTTACTTATGGATGAACCAACCAGCGCATTGGACCCCATTTCAACCTCTAAAATTGAAGAGCTTGCGCTTCAGTTAAAGGATAGGTATACTATAATTATTGTAACTCACAATATGCAGCAGGCAGTACGAATTTCCGACCAGACTGCATTTTTCCTGCTTGGTGAGTTAGTGGAATTCGGTAATACAGAGAAAATGTTTTCCCAGCCTGAGGATAAGAGAACAGAGGATTATATAACCGGGAGGTTTGGATAATGAGAAAACGTTTTGACGAACAGCTTTCGCTTTTAAATCAGGAATTAACTATGATGGGAGCTTTATGCGAAGAGGCTATCGCATTGGTTGCAAAAGCTCTTACCGGCAACGAAAAAGACTTGGCAAAAAAGGTTGTCACACTGGATGATGAAATTGATCAGATGGAGCGTGACATTGAGTCACTGTGCTTGAAACTGCTTTTGCAGCAGCAGCCGGTGGCAGGTGATTTGAGACAAATTTCTGCGGCACTTAAAATGATTACGGATATGGAGAGAATAGGCGATCAGGCCGAGGATATTGCGGAGATTATTTCCTATTTAAAAGGTCATCATATCCCTTCACACGACAAAATTCATGAAATGGCTACTGCTGCAACTAAAATGGTTACGGACAGCATAGACGCATATGTTAATAAAGACCTTGCATTGTCTGAAGCGGTTATTTCTTATGACGATGTTGTAGATGATTGCTTTAACAAGGTTAAAACAAACCTAATCGAAGTTATTTCCAAAAACCCAATGGATGGGGAGTATGCTCTGGACTTGCTGATGATTGCTAAGTATTTTGAACGTATAGGAGACCATGCCACTAATATTGCGGAATGGGTTGAGTTTTCAATTACGGGGCAGCATGCAGACCATTCCCAAACGGAATAAGCACAGACATTAAAGGTAAAGAGTGATAAAAGACTCTTTACCTTTTACTTTTTTTGTTATATAGTTTAAGTGTAAATATAAATGTTGGCAGGGCAAAAACTTTACAAAGCCTTGGTTAGCATTTATAATGTTATCACATATAATAAATAAGGTTTAAAATTAGAGAAAGAAGTGACAAACTAATGATTTATTGCGTGGAAGATGATCAGGGTATCCGCGATTTAATGATATATACTTTAAACTCATCCGGTTTTGAGGCGAAAGGATTTAGTGAAGGAAGCAGTTTTTTTGAAGCGCTGAAGTCAGAGAAACCGGACCTTATAATGCTTGATATTATGCTGCCAGGTGAGGACGGGCTTTCGATTTTGAAACAATTGCGCAGTAATCTTTCCACAGATAATATTCCTGTTATTATGACAACGGCTAAGGGGACGGAATATGACAAAGTGGTGGGACTTGACTTGGGAGCTGATGACTATCTGGCTAAACCGTTCGGCATGATGGAAATGATATCCCGTGTAAAAGCGGTACTGAGACGTATGGCTCCTAAAGATGCGTCTAAAATCCTTGAGGCCGGGAATCTGAGTATTAATACAGGAGAGCATACAGTTTATGCTAACGGAGAACGTGTTCAGCTTACACTTAAAGAATATGACCTTCTTAAAAAGTTTATGGAAAATCTGGGCAGAGTTTTCAGCCGTGATCAGCTTCTGCAAAGCATTTGGGGAACTGATTTTATCGGAGAGACTCGGACGGTGGATGTACATATAGGCACTTTGCGCACAAAGCTTGGTACATGCGGAAACTACATAGAGACAGTTCGCGGCGTTGGATATAGGATGGAGGTTAGAACGTGACAAAACGTATTTTTCGTTCCATTTTCCTTGTTTCAATTAGCATTTTTCTTATATTTGTAGGATCATTTACTGTTGTTCTCTACAATAATTTTTCCGACGTGAAGCTGTCACAGCTTAAAACACAGACAAATTTTGTTGCTCAGGGAGTAAATCACGAGGGGATAAATTATTTTGATGGGCTGGATGACAGTGATTACCGTATAACGTGGATTGACACTGATGGTACTGTACTTTTGGACAACGAATATGATTTGACAGAAATGGAAAATCATTTACAGCGAGAAGAAGTAAAGGAGGCCATGTCACAGGGTACAGGAGAAAGTACACGTTATTCCAATACTTTACTTGAACGTTCTATTTATTACGCTCAACGCTTGGATGACGGAACTGTGATCCGACTTTCCGAACCGCAGAATACACTGCTTAAACTGTTTTTAAGTATGTTGTGGCCAATTATAATTATTTGTATTGTAGCTGCGTTTCTTTCGCTTCTTTTAGCCTTACGTTTATCCAAAAAAATTGTCAAGCCTCTCAATGAGCTTAACCTTGATGAACCTTTGAGCAATGACGGCTATGATGAATTATCACCTCTTTTACGTAGAATAAACATACAGCAGCAGCAGATTAAACGTCAGAGCGACGAGTTGCTGCAAAAGCAGCGGGAATTTGAAGCAGTAACAACGGGCATGACAGAGGGAATTGTTTTGCTCAGCAGCAAACGAGTTATTTTGAGTATTAATCCTGCTGCAATGAAACTATTCGGTACAGACTCCTCCTGCGTTGGAAAATTCATTCTGTCAGTAAACCGCAGCCCTGAATTGCAGGAACTGCTTTTAAAAGCAAGCAACGGAAAATATGCAGAAAAAGTTATAGAGTTGGCAGACGGGAAATATCAGATAGATGTGAGTCCGATAGTCTCAAAGGGCAAGGTTTCCGGCATGGTAATGCTTTTACTTGATGTAACCGAAAAAGAGAAAATCGAGCAGATGCGCCGGGAATTTACTGCAAATGTATCCCATGAATTGAAAACGCCGCTGCATACTATTTCCGGTTGTGCAGAATTAATGTCTAACGGTATGGTTAAAGAAAAGGATATGGTAAACTTCTCTGCACAGATATACACTGAGGCCCAGAGAATGATCAGATTGGTGGAAGACATAATTAAACTTTCACATCTGGACGAAGGGGCAAATGATATGGAACGTGAAGAGGTAAATCTGTATTCTCTGGCGAAAAAAACAGCAGAAAGCTTAGCTCCGGTAGCAGAGGCAGCTGATGTGAAAATTACAGTGACGGGTGAAGACAGCTTTATTATTGGAATACCACAGCTCCTGCAGGGAATCATATATAACCTATGTGATAATGCCATAAAATACAATCATAAGGGCGGAAGTGTTACGGTATCAGTAAAGAAAGATGTAAAGACCGTTCGGCTGACTGTGTCAGATACAGGTATTGGAATACCGGCTGAACATCAGGATCGAATTTTTGAGCGCTTTTATAGGGTTGATAAAAGTCACTCAAAAGAGATTGGCGGTACTGGGCTTGGACTTTCTATTGTAAAGCATGCAGTAAAACTCCATGATGCTAATATTGAATTACAAAGCGAACCGGGCTTAGGCACCAATATTACAGTTTCTTTTAAGGCTAAAAGTAATTAGGGAGATTGTTCCGCAAATTATGTAAACCTCCGTGGGGGTGCAGAAAAGGTGCAACTCAACGGAGGTTTACAAAATTTTAGGGATAGTCTCAATTAAACTGAAATTTAATTAACCATAAAAAAGGCAGACACGGTTTTTTCATGTGTCTGCCTTTAGCTTAAATTTTTAAAAACAAAAATCATAATTTATTTCAGTGAACGAGAATATTCAGTAGGACTCATGCCAAAGGTTGTCTTAAATTGGTTAGAGAAATGGTGAATATTTGCATATGAAAGTTTTTCTGCTATTTCGGTAAAATTCATAGTTCCTTCGCGGATCATATGCTTGCTTTCTTCCATTTTATATTTTCTGATAAATTCACTTGGTGACTGATTCAAAGCTTTGCTGAAGAGAACACTTAGATGTGAAGGGCTGACATTAACATGTGCTGCCACACTGCTTACCGTAAGACGCTGGTATATATGGCTTTTTATGTAGTTTACTGCCTCTTCAACTATGCTGCCCTCACTGATAATTGTGACCATTTTCTTCTCCGGAGGAACAGATTCTCCCTTGTGCTGTTGGCGAACAAGCAGTAGCAGCAGCTGCTTTAAATAACAAAGAATAAGCTCTTCACTCATAAATTGGTCGCAGCGGGATTCCTCTATCATAGCTTTCAGGAGCTGAGACTGAGATTTCTGAAGGTGTATTACCTGATTAAACAGTAAAGCGGCATATTGGCAATCCCAGTTAAATGTAATTGTTATGAAACAGGCATGGTGAGATTCATCAGTATACTGACTGTGCCATTGATTTGGACCAATCAGCATCATATCTCCCTGATAAAGAATATAGTCAGTGGAGTTTACTACATTATGAACTTGGCCTACATCCACATACACAAGCTCATATTGCTGATGAGCTTCACCTTTAAAGCAAAAGCCCTTTTCTTTTTCCTGATAAAAAAGTGAAAATATCTCACTGAGTGCCATACTGGACTCAATTTTGCAGTCCACCCTAACATCCGGCATGTAGTAACCGGAGAGAGGGTAGCCATTGCGCATGAATAACCTGAAAACACACTCAGAATTAAAGGGCATTACCTGAAAAAGCACATTGGGGTTAATGCAAACAGGCCTATCAAGGTAAAATGCACGTATTGCTCCGTTTTCAGCATCAGTCATAACTCTTAGAACTGTCATACTGGAACAGGGAGAAAGATATACACAGTCTTCGGAATGATAGAAAGTGTATTCCTGAATAACATTTTTAGTAAAGCTGAGCCAACCGTCATCGAGGGGCAGTTCCTCACCTCCCGGTTCAGCGTCAAGCACAGTCCCAAAGTCTGCGAAATTGGATTTTGTAAGATAGTGAAGCATCATAAGAAAAAGTCTCCATAGATAAGGCAAGAAAGTCACGCATCAAATTAAACTCATATTCCAGAGTTAATATATTTTTCTCCAACCGTCAAAGCAACTACATTATGTTTTCGATCAGTTCGTCCATTATCTCATGACGAGACAGAAGAAAAATACATGGTTCAACACGTAGAAAAGTTGAATCTGCTTTCAATGAAAACCGGAGGGAAAAGGATTTGCGGATATTTTAGTAATGCTGTGACTGATGCTCAGAGAAAATAATTGAAATTCTCCGTCTGAGTTGATCATAATTACATTTTATCATTAAATATGTACTTTTCTTATTGTAACATATTTCCATTTAAAAGTGGATATTAAATATTTGCAAACATTATCTATAAAACCTACTCTTAAAT
>JAHHRS010000015.1 GCA_020025675.1 Oscillospiraceae bacterium | reverse complement strand
AATTGGACACGGGAATGCAGTATGATAGACACAGAAAGATTTCCCGTGGACAGATTCTGCACCAATCGTGAACAGGAGGCTTACATATGAAATACACAAAAGAAGAAAGACTGGACATAGGCCGCCGGATATACGACGGTGAGTTCACAATTTATACAGCCTTGCAGCAATTTGGAATCAGTACTTGCTGTGCCAGAGACTATATGCGTTTGTATCGGTACACCCATCACATCCCTGACAAGACGGCAGCCAGAGGACATAAGAAAACTCCGACCCCCAAACCACAGGATCTGCAAGATCTGTAAGCTATGACATTGGCAGGTATGCAGATCGACGGTCCGCTGCAGTGTATTGTCAGTGATATGACTGCGTTCCATGTCAAGGTTATTTATTACGAACTGACGCTCTACACGGATCTATGGAATAATGAGATCGTCAGTCATGCACTGTCGTCAAAACGTGTGGATCAAATGACTTACATCGGCGGGCTGGAGAATCTAATCGAGTTGAAGAAACAGCATCCGGCATATTCCCTCAGCTACCTGACGCCTAAGCAATACCGTGAGACCTACGGAGGTGTTGCTACCGTCTAAAATATTTTAGAAGTCATTACCTAAAAAGAAAATTTAGCGCCCAGTTTTTGTTGACCAGTGCAGTGTGGGAATTTTTTATATGTTTTCTACCGTTTTCCGCATATTTTCGTAGTAAGTGTTTTCGTAGAAATCCTGCTCTTCTTTCTTAAAAACTTCCACAATTCCTTCTGCAATGCGTTTGTATCTTTGGGCTTTAACCATATCACCTTTTTCACGCCAAAATCTGCTTATAATTTTCAGCATCTCCAGTGTTTCACTTGAGCTTAGCCACAGTTGAGATTCCGCCGCATTCAGGGATTTCTCTCCGTCAAGCAGCTCCGCTGCTTTCCCAAGTTTTGTGAAGTAAATCTCCGGGAGCTTATTGAGACATTCCTCTGCTGCTTTTTTCTGTCCCATTTCGGCATAAGTTTCCGCTAAAATTCTTAACGCATCGCATCTTATTTCTTCATCAACGGCAAAGCCTTCATAATTCTCTATAAGTGCCTTGCAGACAGTAATTACTTCCTCGCTCCGTTCAGGTGAACGCATGGTGTACAAAAGATTATTTAACAAAATTCCATTGCCGGGAAACTGCTTTAACCCCGCTCTGATAATATTTTCGGCTTTTTCATGATATTCATCCCGGCACTTTGCGGCTTCATCCACTATTTCCATGACTTTTTTCTCTGACTCCATAATATTGTAGTCAAAAAGCTCATCGGTGGACACTCCGAAATATGATGCTATGGCCGGTATCAGTGTCACATCCGGCATCGCACTTTCATTTTCCCATTTGCTTACAGCCTGAAAGCTTATTCCCAGTGCTTCAGCCAAAACTTCCTGAGATATATTCCTTTCTTTCCTTAAATCTCTTATTTTTTTACCAAGTTTAATTTCCATGTTTTTTCCTCCTTATTGTTGGTGTCTTTATTATAGCAATGAGGAAAATTAATTGTAATAACTCATTGGTTTAGAATTTTTAAACCGTAAGTTGAATTAATAGCAAAAAAATTGTACCCTTTACGGGTACAATTTTTTTATTCCCAGTTTTTCCAAGTATCCGGACAATAGCCCACTGTTGCCTGTTTGCCGTTTCTTACTATCGGTGTTTTTATAAGGTACGGAACTTCATATAGCTTTTGAAGCTTATCCTCATTAGATGCAAGGTATTTATAAATCGGATAATCCTCATCCTCTGTATTTACCATGTTATCAAGTCCCACGGCATTCTTAACAGACTGGAGTTCTCCCCTGCTCATGCCAAACTTTATAACATCTACAAACTGGTATTTTATGCGCCTTTCTTTAAAATAGCGCTCAGCCTTTTTAGTGTCAAAGCACTTAGCCTTACCGAAAATTTGTATATTCATATCTCACAGATAACAGGCAGTATCATGGGATTTCTGCCGGTGGTTTTATAAAGATAACCTGAAAGGTTGTTTTTGACTTTTGCTTTTATACCCGTCCAGTCATTAATACGCTGAGCCCTGCATGCATCCACTGATTCAAGAGTAACCCTTTTCAGTTCTTCCATAAGCTCCTCAGCTTCCTTAACATATATGAAGCCGCGGGTCACTATTTCCGGGTTGGCAATAAGCGTATGGTCGTTTGAGGAATACGGAAGAACAACAACTATCATTCCATCCTCAGCCAGTTTGTGTCTGTCGCGAAGCACCACGCTTCCTACCTCACCTACTCCGCTTCCGTCCACCAGCACAGCGCCTGAAGGTACAGATTCAACGCATTTTATGCTCTTCTTTGTAATTTCAATAACATCGCCGTTTTCGGCTACAATTACATTTTTAGGCTGTACTCCCATAAGCTTGCCAAGCTCAGCGTGCTTTACAAGCATCCTGTGCTCGCCGTGAACAGGAATGAAATATTTGGGTTTAACAAGCCCAAGCATCATTTTCTGTTCTTCCTGAGAGGCGTGCCCTGATACATGGAGATCAGTGTGCTTATCGTAGATAACCTCTGCTCCCTTATGAAAAAGCTCGTCAATAACTCGGCTGATAGTATTTTCATTTCCCGGGATAGCTGATGCCGAAATAATAATTCTGTCTCCCGCATCTACTTTTATAAGTTTATGCTCGGAAAATGCCATTCTGTATAGAGCGGACATGCTCTCGCCCTGACTGCCGGTAGATATTATGACCACCTGATTTTTAGGGAGCTTGTTTATCTTTTCTATATCCATGAGCACATTGTCAGGGATATCCATATAACCCAAAACCATGGCAACATGGATAACATTTTCCATGCTGCGGCCGGTAATGCCAACCTTACGTTTATATTTTGCCGCAACATTTATTATCTGCTGCAGCCTGTGGACGTTTGAAGCAAAGGTAGTAATTATAATACGCTTATCACATCCCATAAAGAGTTTATCAAAGCTCTCCCCTACCTTACGCTCCGAGTCAGAGTGTCCGGGCTTTTCGGTGTTTGTGGAATCACTTAAAAGTGCCAGTACACCTTCATTACCCAGCTGTCCCAACCGTGCCAAATCAGTCATTCCGCCGGATATAGGTGTAACATCTATCTTAAAGTCGCCGGTATGAATGATTGTTCCGAGAGGTGTCTTAATAGCCAGTGCCACAGCATCCGGTATACTGTGGTTAACATGGATAAATTCAATTGTGAAGCATCCCAGCCTGAATACTGAGCCAACCTTCTTTGTGAATATCTGGGTGTTATACAGAAGGTCATGTTCCTCAAGTTTGAGTTCTACCAGCGCCGCTGTGAGAGGCATGGTATAAATCGGAATATCAAGCTCCCTCAAAACGTAAGGCACAGCGCCGATATGGTCCTCATGTCCATGTGTCAGAATGAGTCCGCGAATACGGGACGCATTATTCTTGAGGTAGGTTATATCAGGCAGAACAATGTCTATGCCATACATATCCTCATCAGGAAAGCCCATTCCGCAATCAATTATAATAATGTCGCTGCCGTACTCAATAGCGGTCATATTTTTACCGATCTCCCCCAGACCGCCAAGGGGAATAATTTTTAATTTAGATACCATCTTAACTCCAATCTTTAAAATAATAAAATTCCTGTATGTACACCCTAAAACGGGTAAAATCCTATTTTATGCATAATAAATCTGCCCCGCTTAAAGAGGCAAAAGCGCACAATACCTTCCCGTCTTGCTTGACGGGCAAAGGCATATGGAAAGTTTAACCGCTGTGAGAAATTTTAATCCGTATTTATATTAAGAAAGAAAACCCTTATGGAATAACTACATCTCTGTTCTGCCCTCAATGGCTCTGTTCAGTGTAGCGTCATCTGCAAATTCCAAATTGGAACCCACAGGAATTCCATAAGCAAGCCGTGTTACTCTTATTTTGAAAGGTTTAAGCAGTCTCGATATGTACATGGCCGTAGCCTCCCCCTCAGTGTCGGGATTTGTGGCCATAATGACCTCCTCCACTTCATCATCGGCTACCCGCTGTAAAAGCTCTTTTATCCGTATATCATCAGGGCCCACATGACTCATAGGTGAAAGGACACCGTGGAGCACATGATAGAGTCCGTTATACTCATGTCCCCGCTCAATGCTAAGAACATCTCTCGGTTCAGATACAACACATATAGTAGATCTGTTGCGTCTGTCGCTGCTGCAAATTGAGCATATCTCTCCTTCGGTAAGGTTTTGACATATTTTGCAGCAATGGACGCTGTTTTTTGCCGTAGTAACAGCATCTGCAAAAGCCTGAGCTTCACCGTCAGGCAAAGAGAGAATATGAAAAGCAAGACGCTGTGCGCTTTTTCTGCCAATACCGGGCAGGGATGCAAATTTATCAATAAGGTTTTCAAGTGTAGCAGGAAAAAAGGACATACAAAACTCCCTAAATAATTATTATCAGGCCTCTCTAATAGCCTTTACAGCAGCAGCTCTGTCAGATCTGCCAAAAACAGCACTTCCGGCCACCAGTACATCGGCACCGGCTTTTTTGCAAAATGGTGCTGTTTTTTCATCAACGCCGCCATCCACCTCAAGTTCGCAGGCGGGATTAATCTCATCTATCATTTTTCTGAGTGCGCTGATTTTAGGAAGCTGATCATACATAAAAGACTGTCCTCCGAATCCGGGTTCCACAGTCATAACGAGCAATAAATCAACAAAAGGCAGAAACGGCAAAGCAGCCTCCGCTGAAGTCCCCGGTTTCAGGGTAACACCGGTCTTTTTACCCATTGACTTTGCAATGGATATGGCCTCCAGAATATTTTTCTCGCTGTCTGCCTCCACATGAAAATTTACAAGATCTGCTCCGGCTGAGCAAAACTGTCGGACGTATCTCACAGGCCTGTCCACCATAAGGTGTACGTCTAAAAACATATCGGTGGATTTTCGTATAGATTTAAGCACCGGAATGCCAACGGAGATATTGGGAACAAATGCCCCATCCATAACATCGAAATGCACATAATCAGCTCCGGCATTTTTAATTTCCTCAATTTCACTGCCCAAGCAGGCAAAATCTGCTGATAGAATTGAAGGTGCTATTTTGAGCATGGTGTATCTCCTCACTAAAACAAACTATATTTCAAAAAATATTATACTACAAAACATATTTGATTTGCAAGACTCTTGACTGCAACATTATTTAGATATAAAATAAACATGTAAAATTATATTTGGAGGAACATGCCTTGTCAAGAAAAAATGAAGGGAATGTTAAAGTTGCGCCATTCTATTCCTTTGCAATAGCATGGGTAATTTTATCGTTTATATTCCCGCCGTACAGAGTATGGGGGCTTTTAGCCACTGCCGGGGTCAGCACCGTAACTGCTCTAATAGTCCGTGCCGTATCGAACAGAAAGACTAAAAAAACGGTAATTCTATCCCCTCCCACGGTAGAGAAAAAGGCCGTTCCAGAGGTAAAACCGGAAGCCAAGAGCTACGGACCCCAGATAGACCCTATTCTGGAGGAGGGCAAAAGAGCGCTGGCTGAAATGGGCAGACTATACTCAGTTATCGGAAACCCTGAGGTAAAGGAAAAAATTAATGAGATAATGCGTATTACTGACAAAATTACTCAGGATGCCATAGAAGATCCCTCTGATATTCCTCAGATCAAGAAGTTTATGAATTATTATCTGCCCACTACCATAAAGCTTCTTAATGCATATGACAGAATGAGTGCCCAAGGTATAAACGGTGAAAATCTGGACAAAAGCATGAAAAATATTACCGAAATGCTGGACGAGATTATATCAGCTTTTCAGAAACGTTTGGATTCACTTTTTGCAAATCAGGCACTTGACATAGAAACAGATATTAAAGTTATGAATACCATGCTCGCCAGAGAAGGACTCGCAGGCGAGAAGGACTTTGAAGTTTAGAAACAGAAAGGACAAATTTTATGAACGAAGAAAAAACTTTTATCCCTTCCCTTACCCTTGAGCCCAACGCAGCCGCAGAGGCAGCAGTGCAGGAAGCCCCCGTCGAGGAAGAAGTAAAAAAAGAGGCTCCTATTGACAGACCTGAGCTGAGCAAGTTATCTCCTGCAGAGCAGGCAGCTGTTATGGATTTTGCTGAAAAAATTGATATTTTAAATACTGAGCAGGTTCTCAACTATGGTAGTGCTGCTCAAAAGAATATATCCCAGTTCTCAGACTCCGCTTTGAGTTCTGTCCGCACAAAGGATCTGGGCGAAGTAGGTCAGCAGTTGGGAGATCTGGTTATAGAGCTTCAGGGGCTGGATTTTGACCCTGAGGAAAAGAAGGGCTTCTTTGGTTTTTTCAAAAAAGCTAAGAACAGTATTGCAGATCTTAAGGTGCAGTACTCAAAAGCTGAGGTTAATGTAGATAAAATTGTAGAGTCTCTTGAAAAGCATGAGATAACTCTCATGAAAGACATCAGTATGATGGATACCATGTACGAAAAGAACCAGGAGTACACCAAGGAACTCACAATGTATATTCTGGCAGGAAAAATAAAAATTGAAAAGCTTCGTAATGAAGAGCTTCCGGCTTACATTAAAAAGGCTCAGGAGTCCGGTCAGCCTGAAGATGCTCAGGCTGCAAATGACTTTGCAAATATGATAGGCCGTTTTGAAAAGAAAATACACGATCTGGAACTTACACGTACCATTTCTATTCAGATGGCTCCTCAGATCCGTATGGTTCAGAATAACGACAGCCTTATGGCTGAGAAAATTCGTTCTTCTATTGTAAATACAATTCCTCTCTGGAAAAACCAGATGGTTATGGCTCTCTCTCTGTTCCACTCTGAGCAGGCAATGAAAGCGCAAAGAGAGGTTACCAATGTTACAAATGAATTGCTTACAAAGAATGCGCAGACTTTGCATCAGGGCAGTGTAAATATTGCAAAGGAAACTGAGCGCGGTATAGTCGATCTTGAAACCCTTAAGAAAACCAACATCGAACTGATTTCCGCTCTTGATGAAGTCAGAAAGATTCAGGACGACGGCAGAGCACAGCGTGCTCAGGCTGAGATAGAGTTGGGCCGTATAGAGGGCGAGCTCAAGCAGAAATTATTAGAAATGAAGGGCTGATAAATGAAGTTTTTCAAAAAGAAAGGCGCTGCAGTCTTTTTGACTGTTATGATTGTTATTATTTCCACCCTGCTCTCATTTAATATTAGATTTGGTAACAAATGCAAGGATATAATATATGGTTTCTACGATGGAGTATATTATAACGGAGAGGTGCAGGAAAGCACCGCATCACACCTTAAGAAGATTTTAAGTGCAGCAGAAGGCATATCTGCAATAGCTGCATCCTATGACATAGATGTTACTCATCTTGACTATGCAATAGATGATCTGAATTTGGGCTTTCGCTACTCTTCTGATCAAATTAGTTACTTATATTACTGCTACTCAGAACTTATGAGAGAAACCAAGGATATGCAGAACCGTTTAAATGATAAAGAGCTGGGAGCTGAGAATAAAGATGCCTTGGTTGAATACAAAAGCATTATAGATAACGAGGCAAAATCTTTAGAGACTACCGGATATAATGAAAGCGTTCGTGAGTTTAACCGTGAATATGCAAGGTTCCCTGTAACTTTTCTTGCAGATTTTGCCAATGTAAGGCTCCCTGAATATTTCATGTAAGAGCAGTAAAAAGAGGTTTTGCAAATGTCTATCGAAAAAGGACGTGCTTATTTTCGCTCTCTTGGCATAGAGGATAGGGTGATGGAATTTGATGTCTCTTCAGCAACTGTGGAGCTGGCAGCTGAAGCTCTTGGTGTAGAAGGCGCAAGAATTGCAAAAACTCTTTCTTTTAAAACCAATGATGGCTGTATGCTTATACTGGCAGCAGGCGATGCAAGAATAGATAACCGCAAGTACAAGGATAAATTTCATCTTAAAGCTAAAATGCTAAGTGCCGATGAGGTTCTGGAAATGATAGGTCATCCCATTGGCGGTGTTTGTCCCTTCGGAATTAACGAGGGAATTCCTGTATATTTGGATGAAAGTCTCAAACGTTTTAAAACCGTATTTCCTGCCGTTGGCAGTGCCAGCAGTGCCATTGAGCTTAATTTAGATGAACTGTTTAGGTTCTCTAAGGCTCTTGAGTGGATAGATGTATGTAAGCTGCCTGAATAATTTAATTTGATTGAATTCCAGTGTGAAATTATCACGCTGGAATTTTTATTATACAGCAAGAACTGTAATGAAAACTCTTTGCCGTCAGCAATATATCTCTGCGTGTAATATTTCTTTTATTTATTCTTTCCCTCAAATTTTTATTCTGCTATAAATCTTTGCGTTTTAGTTTTTTAATTATGCTTACGTCCATATTAAAAATCTTTGTCCGTAATTTTTAAAATACTTATTATCCTATTGCTTAGAACCGTAAAAATAGCTGTTTTAACAATTATATCAGTGCTTACATAATATAGTTCGAGGACTTCCTCAATTTTCTTACAGGAGGAATGATTTTTGGACAGACCAGGTAACGACAGAGGGTATAAGTACGGCAGTCTCCCGGAAAGAGGCGCTTTGGCAGTAGCTTATGTACCCCTTCAAAACTCCGCTACTCCGGCATACGAGCCCGATGAGGCTCTATCTCAGGGAACACTTTTCCCCGGCCTCGACTTGCCGTTTATGAATATTGTAAATAAGCAGGTGAAGCGTACACCGTTAACGGAGCTTATGGCCATAGATTTTGTGGCTGATGAGCTGGAACTTTATCTTGACACTCATTGCAACGACAGAGAGGCCTTCTCAATGCTGCAAAGCTTTTTAGCGCTGCGGAAAGAGGCTCACGAACGTTATGTGCGGCTTTACGGACCGGTTCAGCAATCCGATTTGCTGGGTATGGATTGCTACAGCTGGTTAAATGACCCATGGCCTTGGGAGTACAGGGAGAGGGAGGAATAATATGTTTGTATATGAAAAGAAGCTTCAATACCCGGTAAGAATTAAGAATCCCAACCCCGCTCTGGCAAAGTTTGTTTGTTCACAGTACGGAGGTCCTAACGGTGAATTAGGTGCTTCCCTTCGCTATCTCAGTCAGCGCTACTCCATGCCTTATCCAGAACTTAAAGGGCTGCTCACGGATATAGGCACGGAAGAGCTGGGACACTTGGAAATGGTTGGTACCATTGTACACCAGCTTACCCGTACAATGAGCCCTGAGGAAATTAAAAAATCCGGATATGACACCTATTTTGTAGACCACACAGCAGGTGTATACCCAACAGCTGCTGCCGGTTTTCCGTTTAATGCCGGCTGTATGGCCGTAGAAGGAGATCCAATTGCAGACTTAAACGAAGATCTGGCCGCTGAGCAAAAAGCCCGTGTAACCTATGAAAATATTCTCAGGCTATGCGATGACCCTGATGTCAGCGATGTTATTCGTTATCTTCGTGAGCGCGAGGTTGTGCACTATCAACGTTTCGGTGAAGCCCTAAGAAGGACTTTGGAAAAGCTTAATGAGAGAAATTACTATGTTATGAACCCGGCATTTGATAAATAAACTAAATGCACCGTATTTTTTGATGTGTGCCCTCTTTACCGGAAACCCGGTAAGGAGGGTACATATCATTTTAACGGTGCATTTTTACTGTTTCACTTTATAAGCTCGGCAAATTCGTCCTCGCTTATGACTTTAATTCCAAGCGCTTCCGCCTTCTGAAGCTTAGAACCGGCATTTTCTCCCGCTAAAACATAGCTTGTCTTTTTGGAAACTGAGCCGGAACTCTTTCCGCCGTAGCTTTCTATTATAGCAGATGCTTCATCCCTTGTATACCTGCTCAACGTACCGGTAAGAACAAAAGTTTGACCTGCAAAACGGGCATCTTTCTTTTCTTCCTTGCTCTCAAAGCTGAGTCCGGCTTCACGGAGTCTGCCTATAAGATGCTGTGACTGGGGATTTTTGAACCACTGCAAAATAAATCCGGCTGTTATAGCTCCAATATCAGGTATTTTGGTCAGTTCTTCAATGTCTGCGTCCATAAGCTTATCTAATGTTTCAAAATGTGAAGCCAAAACTTTGGCCGCTTTCTGGCCTACCTGCCTTATACCAAATGCGCAGAGCAAGCGGGCAAGACCTGCTTCCTTGCTTCTTTCAATAGCAGATATAAGATTATTTGCTGATTTATCGCCCATCCGTTCAAGCTTAGCTACATCCTCAGCTTTCAGGTAGTATATATCTGAGGCTGTGTTCACAAGTCCGCTGTTAATCAGGCTCTCGCACATGGAAATGCCAAGTCCTTCAATATCCATTGCCTCACGAGAGGCAAAGTGGGCTAAGTAGCGCAATCTCTGAGCGGGACACTCAGGGCTTGTACATCTAAGAGCCACACCGTCTATATCACGCACCACAGGAGAACCGCATTCAGGACATACTAAGGGCATCTTGAAAGGCTCCGCACCCTCAGGACGCTTGGATTTATTCACGGACAAGACTTCCGGGATTATTTCTCCCGCTTTTTGCAAAAGTACTGTGTCTCCGATTCTCAAATCCAGCCTGTCAATATTATCCTGATTATGGAGGGTAGCGGCAGAAACAGTTGTTCCCGCAAGGCGGACAGGCTCAACAATAACTTTTGGGGTCAAAACGCCTGTTCTGCCAACCTGAATTACAATATCAAGAACCTTGCTTTCCTTTTTTTCAGGTGGATATTTAAATGCGACAGCCCATCTGGGAGCTTTTGCCGTACTTCCCAACGTCTTGCGCTGAGACAGTGAGTTTATTTTTATAACTGCCCCATCCATATCATAGCTGAGACTTTCTCTGTTTTCCCCAAGCCACTCTATACGCTGAACGCAGTCCTCAATATTATTGAATTTCTCATAGGGCACTACCGGAAATCCCATCTCTCGCATAGCGTCCAAAGTTTCAGCATGAGTTGTGTAGTTATCCTCTGAAGAATACTGCATGTTAAAGCAGATAATATCAAGCTTCCTTGAAGCTGCAACCTTAGGGTCAAGCTGACGCATGGAGCCGGCGGCAGCATTTCTGGGGTTTGCCAGCAATGCCTCGCCTCTTATTTCACGCTGAGCATTCAGCTCATTGAAAACAGCCTTTGACATATAAACTTCACCACGGACAATAAGCTTTTCCGGCGCATTTTCTATTCTGAGCGGCAATGATCGGACAGTCCTGAGATTTTCAGTCACATTTTCTCCTATCAAGCCGTCCCCTCTTGTAGCTCCACGGACAAAAACTCCGTTTTCATACTCTAAGGACATGGAGAGACCGTCAATTTTAGGTTCCACTATATACTCATGCTGTCCGTTTATCATTCCGTCCATTCTCTCCCCAAAGGCAAACAGCTCCTCGTAGGAAAACACGTCCGTCAGGCTTTCAAGCGGTACCTGATGGCGCACCTCTTCAAATTGAGAGACGGGTGCTCCGCCTACCTTCTGAGACGGAGAATCAGGAGTAATAAGCTCAGGGTGCTCGCTTTCAAGAAGTATAAGCTTTTGCATGAGCATATCATACTCATAGTCCGAAATAACAGGCGCATCATTAACGTAATAAAGCTTATTGTGATGTTCAAGCTCTTTTCTGAGCTTTAATATTTCCTTTTCTGCGTCCATTACACACTCTCTCCTGTAAAATTTTTATTCAGTCATCCAGCATGGCTGAAACAGCCATCATTACTCCAAGCTTACCTGACTCATAGGTTATTCCGCCCTGAAGGTAGGCTATGTAAGGTTCACGCATGGGTCCATCAGCTGAAAGCTCTATGGAAGCGCCCTGAACAAAAGCACCTGCCGCCATAATGACCGGGCAATTATAGCCGGGCATGGGCCAAGGCTCAGGAGTCACATATGAGTCAACCGGAGCACCGGCCTGAATACCGGCACAAAACTTTTTAAGCTTTTCAGGGCTTTTCATTTTAATCAGTTCAATAATATCGTTTCTCTCCCCGTTAACTCCGGGGGAAGTTTCAATACCCATCTGTTCCATCATTGCAGCGCAGAATACAGCAGTTTTAATTGCCTGTGCAACAACATGGGGAGCTACAAAAAGGCCCTGAAACAGCAGTCTGTTATTGCCAAGGGTGGAACCGCACTCACCGCCTATACCGGGTGTAGTCATACGATAGGAAGCATTTTCAACCAGCTCTTTTTTTCCGGCTATATATCCGCCGGTAGGCGCCAGTCCTCCACCGGGATTTTTAATAAGAGAACCTGCCACAAGATCAGCTCCTACATGGGTAGGCTCTATAACATCCACAAATTCACCGTAACAGTTATCAACCATTACATTAATTTTCGGATTTACAGACTTTACAGTCTTGCAGATCTCACCTATTTCACGGACTGAGAGAGCTCTTCTCACATCGTAACCAATGGAACGCTGTATCATTACTGCTGTCACCTTGGGATCTGCACATTTAGCTTTAATTCCCTCAAAGTCAGGATTGCCTTCCGGAGTAAGAGATACCTCATCATATTTTACCCCGTAAAATTTCAGTGAACCGTGGTAATCCCCTTCTATACCGATAGCCGGACGAATGGTATCGTAAGGAGTACCGGTGACGGATAAAATAGTATCGCCGGGCTTTACAAGGCTAAACATTGCAGTGGATATGGCATGAGTTCCGTTTACAAAGCCTATACGTACAAGTGCCGCTTCAGTTCCGAAAATCTGGGCATATATTTTATCCAGAGTGTCTCTCCCTATATCATCATAGCCATATCCTGTTGTCCCTGCAAAGCAGCATTCGGCTACTCGGTTATCCTGAAAAGCTTCCATAACACGCATAGTGTTTTTCTCAGCTATCTTATCTATTTCAGAAAAACGTTCTCTGCACATATTCTCGGCCTTCTCAGCCATTTTCATAACTTCAGGCTTTATCTCTGAAATTTTCATCTCTTTACATCTCCATGATTAGTTTCTTAAAATAATTTCCCCTCTGAGCGAAGTTTTTAAACCTGTCAAAGGATGCACATGCAGGGGAGAAAAGAACGGTATCTCCGGCCATTGCAGATGCAGCAGCGGATTTAATGGTTTCATCAAAGTCATCAATTATTGTAATTTTAATGCCGCTGTCGGCATAATATTTTGAATTTACAACCGCATCATGTATTTTTTGCGCTGTGGCTCCTGTAAGGAAAAGGCTTTTTGCGTGCAGGCAAATCTCGTCACCCAGCTCGTCAAAAGGTATCTTTTTATCGTAGCCTCCGGCAATTAAAATCGGTTTTTTCTTTAATGCATGGAGACCGGCAATCGTACGTGTCGGGCTTGAGGCTATGGAGTCATTAACGAATGTTACTCCCTTTATCATTCGTACCTGTTCAAGACGGTGCTCAACACCGCCAAAGCTAACTGCAACCTTTTTACAAACCTCATTGCTCACAAGTCCGGAGGTTGCTCCAAAAGCCGCCAGATAGTTTAAAACGTTGTGCTCACCCGGAATAAGAATATCCTTACTCTCCATAATTCTTGAACGTTCGTTGTCACACATTCTGTATATGGTTCCGTCTCTGCAAATAACCCCGTTTGAAACGTAGCTTTTGTCTGAAAAATAGCTTATTTTAGAGTGCGCCGCAGAACGATAATACGGAGTATAGGGGTCATCATAGTTTAAAATCAATCTTGCATTTTCACTCTGGTGGAGAAATATTTCCATTTTAGCGTCTATGTAATCCTGAAAACCGTCATGCTTATCAAGGTGATTAGGCGTTAGGTTTGTAATAACTGCCACATTGGGGCTGCACATCATACTGTGCAGCTGAAATGAACTTAACTCTAAAACAGCAATATCATCTTTCTCAATATTCGGAATTTCGCAGAGAAGAGGATTGCCTATATTTCCTCCCAGATGTACTTTATAGCCCGCAGTTCTTAAAAGCTCCGCTATTATACTGGATGTTGTAGTTTTTCCGTCACTGCCGGTAACAGCTATGGTACGGCATGGGCATAGTGAAAAAAATGCCTCCATTTCCGAGGTAATATAGCTTCCCCGCTCTTTAGCCGCCTGTAAGTGTGCATCAAAGGGCATAAGTCCGGGAGTGCGGAAAATAACGTCCTGATTCAAGTCATCAAGATAACTTTCTCCCAGTTTAAGCCTTGCTCCCATCTCCGCAAGTTTAACACCGTATTCACCAAGGTCTTCAAAACTTCTCCTATCACAGGCAGTAACATTACAGCCTGAATTTAAAAGCAGTTCTATAAGTGGTCTGTTGCTAATACCTATTCCAATAACGGCAACACTTTTATCTTTAAGAGATTCAACATAGTCCTTTAAAGTCACAAAAAATCGCCTCGCAGTCTCTAATCTAACTTTTAAAGTATAACGCTTTTTTCACATTTTTACAAGAAATAATATTGACTTAGAGAAGAAAACTTAGTACAATAGTAAATTGAGTTGGCCGAACAATCGCGGGTGCATGGTGAAAACCTGCACATGAGGAAAGTCCGGGCTCCATAGGGTAAGGATAACGGGTAACGCCCGCCAGGGGTAACCCTCGGACAAGTGCAACAGAAATATACCGCCGGGATTTCCCGGTAAGGGTGGAAAAGTGAGGTAAGAGCTCACTCACTGTGTGGTAACATGCAGTTGCTGTAAACTCTATCCGGAGCAACACCGTGGGAGAACATGTGGCCGACCCGGCCGTTCTCAGGAGGTGGCTTGAACTTGTCGGTAACGGCAAGTCTAGATAGATGATTGTTTAAGACAGAACCCGGCTTACAGACCGACTCATAAAAAGTCAGCGGATTAATCCGCTGACTTTTTATTTATATTTTTTATTAATATTATTTCAAATAATCAGTAGTAATTGCTGTCGCTTTTATCCCGTTCCTCCGCAATATTCCTTGCATGGTCGGAGATACGTTCAAAGCTGACAAGGGCATCCTGAAAAATAATTCCTGTTCCTGCCTCACAGCGGTGGCCTGTAAGTCTCTCAACATTTCTGGCTCTGAACACTATTTCCAGTTTGTCTGCTTCGGTTTCTTTCTTTATTGATTCCATGGCGCTCTCCTGGTCACCGTCAATAAAGGATTTAAGAGCATAGTTATAGGAAGCAGCACAAACTTCTGCGAACTGGGAAATCTCTTTTTTAGCCTCATCAGAAAGGCTCAGCCCCCGCTCAATCATTTGCTCGGCATATTCTGCAATATTTTCACACTGGTCGCTTATTCGCTCCATATCTGAAACTACCTGCAAAATTTGCATGGTTTCCCTATGTTCACGCTGACCGATCTGCAAGCTTGAAAGTTCAATAGTGAAATTTGAAATTTCGGAAGTCATCCTGTCTACCGACTTCTCAATCTCTTTTATCTGACGAATTTTACTTTCATCAGGCGAGATCAATACATCTTCTGCAATGCTCAAATGTTTCTGAACTACCTGACCCATGCGAATAAGCTCAGTGTTAAGGCTTGTAAGAGCAATTCCCGGTGTTTCAAGCAGGCGCTGGTCAAGGGATAGCTTATCCTCATCCTTCACCTCTGCATCGGCTTTTCCGATTATCTTTGCAAGCTTAATAATCCAGTCTGACACAGGGAACAGAATTATAGTGGTTCCGAAATTAAACATGGTATGAATCAAACTTATCTGAGTCTGGGTGATATTACCCATAGCCCATGCAGGATTTACAGAATTGAAGTACACTATTGTGACTACTCCAAAAATGGCAGTTCCTATGAGGTTAAACAGTAAGTGCATAATTCCGGTAGTCTTAGCATTTCTGTTTGCACCCAGACCTGACAGGATAGCAGTCACGCAGGTTCCTATGTTCTGACCCATTATAATATATATTGCTGCTTCAAAAGGCACCAGACCCGCAGCTGCAAGACTCTGCAAAATACCGACAGAAGCAGAAGAGCTTTGGATAATTGCAGTGACAAATGCTCCTGCCGCAATACCGTACAGAGGATTGTTTCCCATGCTTACGAAAATATTGCAGAATTCTTCGTTGTGTTTCAAAGGCTCCACAGCCTGAGACATTGTAGATATGCCAATAAAGAGCAAGCCAAAGCCGAATATGATCTTTGCAATCTCTTTTGTTGCGTAGCGCTTACCCGTCAGCATAATGAATACGCCTATAATAACTGCAACAGGAGCCAGTGTAGAGGGACTGAAAAACTTTGCCCACTCAGTGCTTGATACAAGCCAGCCCGTAACCGTTGTACCAATATTGGCACCCATGATTACGCCCATTGCCTGCTGCAAATTCATCATTCCGGCATTAACAAAACCGACAACCATAACCGTGGTTGCCGAAGAGCTCTGGATAACAGCCGTAATTGCGAATCCGAGTATTACGCCAAGCAATTTATTCTTAGTTAGGATTTCCAGCATTGACCTCATACGGTCGCCCGCCGCATTTTCTAACCCCTGGGCCATGGTCTGCATGCCGTAAATAAACATGCCAAGGCCACCGACAAATGGAATAATAATATCCAATACTTCCATATTTTTCTCCTCTGTCGTATATTTCTTTATTAGGGCAAAAATAAGCTCCCTGTGGATGCGGAAACTGTAATAAAAGTTTCACCAGTTACTAACGGTACCCAGTGCATTGTACCGTTCTGACAATACCACAAACAGCTTTGGGCGTGTCGGTTACCAACTTTTATCCATTATAATAATACATTATTTTCTTTTCAGATGTCAATAGATATTTTCTAGAGCAGTGTAAGAGCATAAAAAAAGCCGACAAAACAGTCGACTTTTTTGTTAAATATTATTCTGCGTCTTCCCAGTTGTGCCAAACGTTCTGAACGTCGTCGTTATCCTCGAACATATCCAGCATCTTTTGCATGTTTTTAATGTCACCTTCGTCTGTAAGCTTGACATAACCGTTCTGAGGAAGCATTTCAACCTGAGCGGACAGAAGTGTGTAGCCTTTCTGAGTAAGGGCCTCGGAAACAGCTGCTACATTGTCTTCACCTGTGTAAACTGTCATAACTTCACCGTCTGCCTCAAAGTCATCTGCTCCTGCATCAAGAGCATCCATCATAACGGCATCCTCTTCAAGCTCCTCGTCCTCGTTGTCAATAACGATAACGCCTTTTCTGTCAAAGGACCAGGATACACAGTTTGCAGCACCCATATTTCCGCCGTACTTATCAAAATAGTGGCGCATTTCACCGGCGGTACGGTTACGGTTATCGGTCATAGTCTCCACGATAACAGCAACACCGTTTGGACCATATCCTTCATAAACTATCTTTTCAAAGTTATCGGTATTACCGGCGCCCAAAGCCTTGTCAATGGTGCGCTTAATATTGTCGTTAGGCATATTGGCGGCCTTTGCCTTTGCGATAACAGTAGCCAGCTTGGAATTGCTCTTGGGGTCTCCGCCGCCGCCTTCTTTAACGGCAACTATCATTTCACGGGCAATTTTGGTGAAAGCCTGAGCTCTTTTCGCGTCAGCCGCGCCTTTTGTTTTCTGTATGTTGTGCCATTTGGAATGTCCGGACATAATAACAGCTCCTCTTACGCATTGTTTTAGCTATAATTTTACGGCTGATATTTTACCACAAATTAAGTCCCATTTCAAGCTCAAAAATTCTTTTTTGTGTCCGGACTCCGTTAATTTCTAAATTTCGCGGGGAATCAGAAGAAGCCCCTGATGCTCGCTTTCCGATGAAAAGTTATAATTCTCTATACTTTCAACGCTTGAGTGATAGTATTTTGCAAGTTCCCAAAGGCTCTCTCCATCCTGTCTCACCATAAAAAGGCTTGGGAATTTTGAAAGGTCATACTCCTTTTCCTCATCCAGTTCCATTTCTGTTACCCGGCTAAGCTCTCTTATATTTATAGTCTGATAGCTCATTTCTATGCTGATATGGCTCTCGATTGCCTCACCTTCCGGTTTTACGCTCATTTCGCTTACTCTTGCACCTATTAGCCTTATGCCGCTTTCGGCACATTCCTGCTCTATATTTATTACTCTTCTTGCCGATGACAAAGTTCCGCTTTTACTCTCGTATAATATATCCAGACTGACAACAGCGCTGAATTTTCCCTGTATTGCCGCAGCCTGAGTTACAGAGGCAAACACGCTCAATACGTCCTGACAGTCCTCGGCTATGCTTATGTGCTCATCCGAGCTTAGCCTTACTATGCGTGTATCGGAAACTTCTGAAAACTGGATAGCTTTCACGGTACACAAGGCAGGCATTGAGTTACTGTATGCATCGGAAATATAGCATATTTCCTGCCTCTTTCTGCTCACTATCTGAGCCACTGCATGCAGTTCCGCATCCAGCGCCTTGTCGCCGTTAATAGTGTCAATCAGTTCATAATAGGCTGATGTGAGCTGGATTATAACAGTACAGCCGTCCATATCTTCCTCTCCGGTGTCTATTATCTGAGAAAACGGAGTACTGAATTTTGTTCTGAGAGGATAATTTACTTCACGTGACAGGTAGCAAAGCTCAAGATTAACATTACCCTTTATTATAACTTTGCTGCCTATATGCTGGCTTTCGTCCACGCAGAAATCAACATTCTGAAAAACAAGTTCAGAGGGGGCGGGTTTTCCGGACGGAAAACTGAACTGCTCATTTAATGCAAAAGTCTTTTCACATACAGAGTTGGGTAGCATAAGCTCTTCACTCTCAAATTTTGCGTGTATGCTGGGACAATCGCCCTCAGGCAGGCTTGCTTCAACGCTTACGCTCTCCTGTCTGTAACAGCTCAGCTCTCCTGCTAATTCCACAGTCACCGAGACCTTTCGGGGATTCAAAACTCTGGCCTCAGCGTTTGTAACGCTCAAATTTATCTGAGCAATTGTGTCGGCCTCCATATCCCCTGTTTCAAATTCCATAGTAAATGATTTAGACAGCCGAAGATATGAGACCCCATTTTCGCTTTCCGTTATGTACAGCAGAACAGCACCGACTTCTCCCGTTACCTGTACTCCTCTGCTGGTTACATCCTTGCTCTTGAGCAGTACGGATGTATGAATTGACGCTATCCTGCCGATATCGTCATTGGTATCAGGCACAACGCTCTCTGCGCTCTCCTGAATTCTCTTTAACTGGTGGGATACTTCCCTATAACTTGAAACAAGTTTATTTTCAAATTTTATCTCCATAATAAACGCTCCTTACCGCACAGTTTGTACATAATATGCGGCGTAGAAGCCCTGTATTACTTTTTACCGAAGCGCTGAAAGAATTTACTTAGAAATTTCGGAAGTTTTATTATATATACCCTCATTTAATACCCCTTCCTTCAGCAGCCCCTCAAATACCATAATCCTAGGCATATGAGCAGAGCCGCAAACGCAAACCACCAAAATTCAGTGGGCAGTACCATTGACAGGATAATAATAATTCCTACGCCTATTGCAATACATCCCCACATATTGCGGCGACCCCTACGCATAAAAACCGCCCCCCACGTACAATGTTTCAATCCATTATACGCGAGAAGCGGCAATTTGAGACTATTATTTATTTAATTCCCATGACTTATGCTGAGCACTGAGTTCATAAAGCCTTACATATGAGTTATATCGGCTCTGAGAAATGTACCCCTTATTCAAGGCTTCCCTGACGGCACATCCCGGTTCCTTCAGGTGAGCGCAGTTGTTGAAGCGACACTTGCCTATGTAAGGTCCAAAGTCAATAAAATCATACTGAATCTCTTCTTTAGGGATAATATTCATCATCTCTATATCGTAGGAAGCGAAACCCGGAGTATCCGCTATATAGGTATCGTCTCCTATTGAATATAGCTCCACATGTCGTGTTGTATGACGGCCACGGCCTAACTTTTCGCTTACCTCTCCCACAGGGATATTTATTCCCGGCATAAGTATATTTAATATGCTTGACTTGCCCACACCGGAATTGCCTGTAAAGGCTGAAATTTTGCCCTTCAGGCTCTCTCTCAGCTCTTCAATGCCCTCACCGGTCTTAGCACTTATGGCAATAACCTTATATCCTGCAAGAGTAAAAATATCTATTAGTTCTTTGCCTTTATTTATATCTGTCTTATTTACACAGATTATAAGCTCACAACCGGCATCCTCGGCAATCACAGATACTCTGTCAACTAAAAAAGGATCTGTTACAGGGTTAGTATTTGCGGCAATAAAAACAAGACAGTCTATATTGGCAACTGCCGGTCTTATAAAGAAGTTTTTTCTCTCCTCTATTTTGTCTATTCTGCCTTTACCGTTGTGATCTATGCTGCATACTACTTTATCACCCACAAGCGGTGATGTACCGTCCATGCGGAAACGGCCTCTGGCCTTGCACTCCATAACGCCGTTTGGGGTCTGCACATAGTAAAACCCGCTCAGCGACTTAATTATAACGTTCTCTCTCATCAGCCCTCAGGTCCTGTTGAAACGGAAAGAGTAATTCTGCTGTGTTCTTCAATATCTGTAAACGCTTCAACGCTTTGATAAATAACTGTACCGCTCATAACATCATCCGCAATTCTCTCGGCACCGCCGTAACTAAGTCCGGCACTCTCTATCTGGGTTATAGCTGCCTCCTCTGAAAGTCCGATAAGATTGGGCATTTGAACATAGTCAAGTTCCTGCCCCACACTGACAGTTATATAAACAGTTGAGCCGGTTGAGATTTCTTCACCTACTCCGGGACTAACGTCAACAACATAATCCTGAGCTACCGAATCAGAAACAATGTTTTCTATCTCCACATAAAATCCGGCCTGCTTTAGCATAGCTGTTGCTTCCCGGTAGTCTATATTTATAATATCCGGTACAGGAGTCATAGTAACACCGGAGCTCACTGTAAGCTCCACCTCTATGCCGTTGGGGCTTACCATCATGCTGCGACCGCTGCTTGGGTTTTGGCTCATTATAGTTCCCGGTTCAGCCTCCGGATCTACAACAAACATTACCTGAAAGCTGTACATTTCATTGTATTCGGGGTCGTTTAGAAGCTGCTCATAATTTAATCCGCGGAAGTCCGGCAAGTTAATTCTCTTTGCAGGTGCAAAAATATCCCCAAGCCATGAATTCCAGAGAAATGAGAAAAGCCCTATGGCAACAACCAAAACCCCAAAACAGCCTAAAAGAAAGCTGACCCTTGAAGCACGTCTTTTGTTTTCCCTGATCGCTTCCCTGCTCTCCTGCCTTTTTTGGCGTTCAAGCTTTTTTTCTCTGGCTCTCTGTTTCTTTTCCTCTTCAGGTGAGGGAACTACCGGCTGAGAAAAACGATCAAGATCATCATAAAGCTCTTTTGCGCTCTGGTATCGCTCCGGAAGGTCTGCGCACATAGCCTTTAAGCAAATCCGTTCCAGTTCCGCAGGCACATCAGGATTTTTTTCACTGGGAGGTACAGGCTTAGCATTCATGTGCTGAACGGCAATCTCCCCCAATGTCTCACCGGTATATGGTTTTTCACCGGTAAGCATTTCATACATCACAACGCCAAGAGAATATATGTCGCTCCTTGCGTCAGGACATTCACCTCTTGCCTGTTCAGGTGCTATATAGTGTATAGAGCCTATTGCCTGACCGGTTTCTTCGTATATTTCATTTTCCAGTGCGGCTATGCCAAAGTCTCCCACCTTAACTGTTCCGTCACGCAGGAGCATTATATTCTGGGGTTTTATGTCCCTGTGTATAATACCGCGCTCATGGGCATGTGCAAGGGCATTTGCAATCTGCTTTGAGAAGTGTACTACTTCCTCCTGATTTAAGGCGCCCTTCTTTTCCATATACTGCTTCAAAGTAATACCGTTTACAAGTTCCATCACTATGTATTCAACGGTATCATTATGGCTGACATCATAGACGGCCACTATATTTGGATGGGAAAGCATAGCAACCGCATGGGATTCGGCGCAAAACCTACGCCGAACCTCTTCGTCCGCAGCCAGATCATCACGCATTATCTTAACCGCTACATATCGGTCAAGCCTATGGCAGAGAGCCTTATAAACTATGGCCATTCCGCCCTCACCTATGCGCTCTATGATTTCATATCTGCCATCCAGCATCATGCCGATGTATTTATCATCATTATTAGTCATATTGGTCTCCGTTCATAAAGCTCACTTCATAACCGCAACTACGGTCACATTATCTCTGGCTCCTCTGTTTAGGGCCTTACTCATAAGGGCGCCGCAAAGCATTTCAGGCTCCGGGTACTCCTTTGCATAATCAAGTATCTCAAAATCGCTGATAATATTTGACAGTCCGTCAGAGCAAAGCAGGAGAATATCCCCGCTCTGGAGAGTGAACTCAAAATAGTCCGCCTCCACATTTTCTTCTGACCCCAGCGCTCTTGTAATAACGTTTCTCTGGGGATGAACTTTTGCCTGCTCCCTTGTAATGGCTCCGTACTCCAAAAGTTCCTCAATCAGAGAGTGGTCCTTTGTAATTTGATAGATACCGTTTGAGCGTGGGGATATATGATAAGCTCTGCTGTCGCCTACATTTATAATATAACCGCTGCCGCTTGTCTTTATCACTCCGCCCACAATAGTTGTGCCCATTCCGTTAAACTGCTCATCAAACTGTGAATACTCATATGCAACAGCATTTGCCTCAGAGCATGCACTTCTTAAAATGGCCTGATAATCCGGGGCCTTTTTGCGTCGAGAGTTAAGTTTAGCGAAAACCTCAGCCACAAATGCTTTGTTTGATAGGCTACTGGCAAGCCCCCCGGCCTTTGCCCCGCCCATACCATCGCAAAGCGCTACAATTGTGCAGTCTTTTGCCTCAATTTCCTTAATTATGAAACTGTCCTGATTATCTTTCCTTACTTTACCTCTGTCAGTAATTCCAAAGCTTTTCATAGTATCCTCACTTCCTCCTGTAAAATCGGAAGAGAAAAATCATTTAATCTTTTGAATTTTCCGCCTGAGCTGTCCGCAGGATGCGTCAACGTCACTACCAAGCCTGCGCCTGACTGTATAATTCACTCCGGCGTCCTCAAGTATTTTTATAAATGCTTTCATATGTCCCGGAGTGGAGGGCTTAAACTCTCTCTCCTCAACATGGTTTAAAGGAATAAGGTTTACATGAGCCCCCACATCCAAAGCTCTCTTTGCAAGAAGCCTTGCGTGGTACTGGGTGTCGTTTACTCCGTCAATCATGGCATATTCAAAGGAAATACGCCTGCCTGTTCGCTCATAGTATCTTTTACAGCTTTCTATAACCTGCTCCACGCCTCTGCCCCGGTTTGCAGGCATAATGCGGGAGCGAGTCTCATCATCGGGAGCGTGTAAAGAGACAGCAACGGTAATCTGCAAATTTCTGTCTGCAAGATCATCAAATCGTTCTGTTATACCGCAGGTAGAAAGACTTATATGCCGCATACCTATATTTAATCCCTTAGGATGGTTTACAAGCTGCAAAAAGCGCATAACATTGTCGAAGTTGTCAAGAGGCTCACCTATGCCCATTAATACTATATTTGAAATATGTTTGCCGGAATCAAGCTGAGAATACAATACCTCGTCCAATATTTCCGACGGTTCCAATGAACGTACAAGCCCGCCGATGGTTGAGGCGCAGAATGCACAACCCTGACGGCAGCCAACCTGACAGGAAACGCATACAGTATTTCCGTACTCATAGCTCATTACAACTGTTTCAACAGCGTTACCGTCTTTCAGCTCCCACAGGTATTTAATTGTTCCGTCAATTTCCGAGACCTGTTTACTCAATATTTTAGGTTCATGGAGGCTATATCTCTCTTTAAGCTTTTCGCGCAGAGGTTTTGCAATATTAGTCATCTTGTCAAAATCTCGGACGCCCTTGTGAAGCCAAGAGAACACCTGCCCTGCCCTGTATTTTGGTTCGCCCAGTTCCGCAAAATCTCTCTCAATTTCCTCCGGAAGCATGGACAGAATATCAATTCCCATTATCCTATCCTTCTCATTTTTGCGGCAAAAAATCCGTCGCACTTATCTGTATTCGGCCAGAATGTGTACATTCCGTCTACGGAAACTACATCGCCGGCCTTAAAGTCCACAGCTTCAAAATTGGAATTATCCCTTAAAAAGCTCTGAACAATATCATCATTTTCACATTTTAAAACCGTACAGGTAGAGTACAGTAAAATTCCGCCGGGTTTTAAATATTTAGAGATATTATTTAAAATTTCCCGCTGAATTACCGGAAGGCCTTCTATCTCCTCCGCAGATTTCTGCCTTATCTCAGGTTTTTTCCTTATTACACCAAGTCCTGAGCATGGAACATCTGCAATTATAAGGTCGAAACTGTCCTTAAATTGGGGATTGAATTTTCTTCCGTCCCCTACTTCAGTTTTAATTATACTTATCCCAAGCCTTTCAGCACTCTGAGAGATAAGTCCTAGCTTTTTTTCATGCAGATCACATGAAATAATCTGTCCTGCGTTCTCCATGGAAATTGCCGCTGCAAAGCTTTTTCCGCCGGGTGCGGCACAGGCATCTAAAACCTTCATACCGGCTTTAACACCTGCTATTTCTGCCGCAGTTCTTGCCGCTCTGTCCTGCACATAAAAAAGACCTTCTTCAAATCCCGGCAATGCTGTAACTCTGCCGCCTTTAAGCTCCAGACACCCTTGGGGATAACTGAGCGACTTAAACTCTATTCCGGCATCCAAAAGCATTTTTTCGTAATCAGGAACACTGACTTTAAGCCTGTTTACCTGAATATTAAGGGGAGAGGGATTATTATTCTCCCTGAAAAATGTCTCTGCAAAATCGTAACCTTTTTCCCTGATTATTCGCTCACACATCCATTGAGGATGACTGTATTTTATGCTCAGGTACTCAGCTCCGCCCTTTCCCGGAATTTCAGGAAGAGAGTTTTTATTCTCCGCTACCCTTCTAAGTACCGCATTAACAAGTCCCGATGCTCTTCCGTAACCTGCCATTTTGCTTATGGAAACGCTTTCATTTACGGCAGCACTTTCCGGAATTTTATCAAGAAACAGCAGCTGATATACGCCAAGGCGGAGAATATCTCTCAGCTTAGGCTCCAGCTTTCCGCCGCCTTTACGATAAAAGTCTATATAATAGTCGCAAAAAGTACTGTTCTGCAATACACCCAGACACAGCCTTGAAGCAAGGGCCGCCTCACGCCCGGAGAGGGAATATTGTTTTATTACACGGTCAATGACCTCACCTGACCAGGCGCCTTCTCTGCGGCATCTATCAAGTGCCGCAAGAGCGGCTTCTCTGCCGCTTATTTTCATTAATCCTCAACCTTTATCTTGTGGCCCCTCAAAAAGTCAGCGGCTTTCATCCGCTTTTTTCCGGGAGCCTGAATTTCCGTTATCATGACAGTTTCTCCGTCTTTGCAGGCAATTTCAATGCCTTTTTCTCCTGTTGAAACAACAGATCCGGGCTTTTTACCTGTTTTATTTTCCGTGCAATCTGCCCCAAACACACGATAAATTTTGCCTTCCAGCTCCATCGTGGCAACGGGCCATGGCTGTAAGCCGTAAATCCATTTTATCACACCACGGGGGCTCTTGTTAAAGTCTATGGGAGAAATCGATTTATCCAATGTACTGACATAGCTTGCATTGCTGTGGTTCTGGGGAGTTCTGGGAGCAATCCCCTTTTCAATATCATTTAAAGTTTTAACAAGAAGCTCAGCGCCCATATCCATAAGTCTGTCAAAAAGTTCCCCGGAGGTTTCTTTTTCGCCTATTTCTGTCTCTGCCTTATAGATTATATCACCTGTATCCATTTCACTTGCCAGATACATAGTGGTAACACCGGTTACTTTATCACCGTTTAAAACAGCCCACTGTATGGGAGCGGCACCTCTGTATTTCGGAAGAAGTGAACCATGGACATTTATAGCGCCTAATTTAGGCAAAGCTAAAATGTCGTCGGGCAAAATTCTCCCGTAGGCCACTACTACCAGAATATCAGGCTCAAGAGCCTTTACCTGCTCATATGCTGTACCGTCACGCATTTTCACTGGCTGAAACACAGGTATATTATTTTCAAGCGCCAAAGTTTTCACCGGAGAATAGCTCAGCTCCATGCCTCTGCCCTTGGGCTTATCGGGCTGGGTAAAAACTCCTGCCACATCGAATTTCTCGTCTATAAGTTTTTTCAGGGAGGCCGCCGCAAAATCCGGCGTACCCATAAACACTATTCGCATATACTAAGCTCCTGTTTTATATTTCGTCCGGATCCAGCATACGCTCAGCCTTTGAGGTAAAAAGGATACCTTCCAGATGGTCTATCTCATGGCTGAAGCAGCGTGCTGTAAGTCCTGTACCCTCAACCTCGAAGAATTCACCGAATCTGTTCTGAGCTCTTACCTTTACGTTCATAGGCCTTGTGACGACACCATACTCATCAGGTACGCTGAGGCAGCCTTCTGCCCCTGTCTGCTCACCTGACTGCTCTATTATCTCCGGGTTTATAAGCTCAATAATATACTCTTCTTCATCTTCCGGAACATTTGTCTCCAGCACCAAAACAGCTCTGCGGAGTACGCCCACCTGAGGAGCGGCAAGACCCACACCGTTAGACTTTATAAGAGTCTCCCGCATATCGTCCAAAAGCTGATGAAGTCTGGAGTTAAAGTCTGTAACCTGACGGCATTTTTTATAAAGTACAGGATCCTCTTTTGTTACAATATTTCTTAAAGCCATATTTATCTCCAATCTGCCGTTTATCCGGCCTTTAATCTAAAGGGTCGTTATCCGCAAAAACAGATACACCCTTAAACTCTTTATTTGTGCCGCACTCCAGCAAAATTTGAGAAATAACACTTCTTATCTCTGAATTTACACAGCAGCTTATATTAACCCTGTACCTGAATCTGTTATTGACTTTCACAACTGAAAGCGGTGTTGGGCCAAGTACATTCAGTTTACTGCCTACCGTGGAATTTTCCAGCATATATCTTATATTCCGGCAGGCTTTTACTACCTGTCCTTCATTTTGCCCCGAGGCAGTAATGCAAAGGTAATCACTGAAGGGAGGAGCATTTTGAAGCTGTCTCATCTGTATTTCTGAGGCATAAAAGTCCTCGTAGTCTTGATTTGCGGCCTGAATAATAGTTTCATTTTCCGGTGTAAAGGTTTGTATGATTGCTCTTCCCGGCTTATCTCCTCTGCCGCTTCTGCCAACCACTTGTGTTATAAGGGAAAATGTTCTTTCTCCTGCCCGATAGTCACCGATATATAAACTCTGGTCTGCTGAAATTACACCGACAAGGGTGACGTTCTCAAAGTTTAACCCCTTTGTGACCATCTGGGTTCCAACCATAATGGGAATATTCTCGTTTCTGAATTTATCCAAAAGCTCCTCATGCGATCCCACGGGAGTCACGCTGTCGGCATCCATTCTCAGTATTTCCGTATCCGGGAAAAGCTCTCTAAGTTCTTCCTCCAGAAGCTGGGTTCCGGCACCCACGTGCTTTAGTATGCCGCCGCATTCAGGGCACTGCGTATCTATTGGTTTTGAGTAACCGCAGTAGTGGCACATTAGCCTGTTGTTTGCGCTGTGATACGTGAGAGAAACACTGCAATTAGGGCATTTATAGGTATATCCGCAGTCACCGCAGCTTATAAGCTTATTTGCACCTCTGCGGTTAATAAACAATATGCTTTGCTCTCCCTTTTGGATATTTTCCCTAAGTGCATTTTCAAGTGCCCGACTTATATTTCCGCCGTTTCCGCTGCGAAGTTCCTTTTTCATATCGACTATCTGAACTTCAGGAAGCTCTCGTTCATTATATCTGTTCGGGAGGGTGAAATAAGAATACACGCCTGTCTCTGCTTTATATCTGCTGACTATATTGGGTGTGGCAGAGCCTAAAAGCAGAAGACAGTTTTCCCTGAGACACCGATATTTTGCAATATCCACCGCATTATATCGTGGAGTATTCTCTGATTTATATGTCTCTTCCTGCTCCTCATCTATAATAATTATACCCAAATTTTGGACAGGAGCAAATACGGCACTTCTTGTGCCGATGACAAGCTTTGCTTCTCCTCTTTTAATTCTCTTCCACTCATCCGCTCTTTCTCCTACCGAAAGACTGCTATGCAGAACGGCCACAGTTACACCAAAATGTGATGAAAAGGTCTGTATCATCTGAGGCGTTAAGGAAATTTCGGGGACAAGAAGAAGTGCGGATTTACCTTTTTCAAGCTGATCGCTTATTAGATGTATATAAACACTGGTCTTTCCGCTTCCTGTAACACCAAAAAGCAGCGCAACATTAGCTTTTTCAGCATCGGCAAGAGCTGAAATACCCTGAAAAGCGTTTTGCTGCTCAGCATTAAGCTCCGGAGCAGGCAGTATTTCATCTGTATATATTTCAGGTCTTCTGTAAACCTCTTTTTTATAAAGCTCTACAATTTCAGCCTTTCTCAAAGCGGTCAATGCCTGCCGAGCTGCACCGGTATAACGTAAAAGTTCTCTGCTGGGAAGGCACTCAAAGCTGCAAAGCATTTCAATTATATTTGCCTGCTGTACTGAGCGGCGCCGTTTATTGTCAGCAACTATTTGAGCATCTTCAGGCGAAATAAGAAGTTTAGCCATTTCAATATATTTATCGTTTACTCGGCGCTTTCCGTTCTCTTTAAACCAAAGTCCGGCCGGAATCATAGCCTTCAGGGAATCATATACAGTGCAAAAAAAACGTTCTCTCATAAAAAGAGCCATTTTTATCTGTTCATCGCTTATAAGCGGAAACTCATCCAAAACAGATATTACACTTTTGAGCTTATCATATTGGCTGTTTTCGCTTAAAGCCAGAATTATGCCCTCGCATCTCCGATTTCCCCTGCCGAAAGGCACGAGGACACGGACTCCGGGTACAGCAATTTCTGTAAACTCCTGAGGGATAAGGTAATCATATGGCCTGTCCATATAATACAGAGCGCCTGAAACCGCAATTTTAGCCACCTTTACAGCCACATGATCACCACCTTGAAGAAATCCTTAAAATATAAATCAGCGGTGTTTCAGGCAGAAGAAATGTTTTATTCCAAGTCAAAATAAGCACGCTTCTGCCCTCAAACCCCCGCTGAATTTCACTTATTTATAGTAAGTTTTCCTGTATACACTTCATTTATGGCAGTTGAAACAGGTTTTTCTTCCAGAGGAGTCTGAGTTTCCTCCGCCTCAGCCGAAATCACTCTGGCTCTCTTCGCAACCAGAGTAACAAGCTGATAACGGCTTCCAACCTTATCAACGAGATCTGCCACAGGGGGATAAAGCATCATAGTAATTCTCCATTCTGCCGCTCAAAGCGGCTCTAAAAATTTATTATCGTTTATTAACGAACATAGAGAGTTAAGCCCGGAATAAAGCTCCGGGCTCAGCCCTTTTTAAGTAAAGTTACACTTTTTTAAGTACATCTGCTCTGTCTTCAAATTTACAGTGGGATGATGTAATAATAGCATCAAGTTCCTGAGCTGCTTTGTCAGCATCATCATTAACTATGAGATAGTCATAGAAATCAGCTTCCCTATACTCCTGACCTGCTCTTATCAGTCTGGCCTCTATGGCTCTCTCTGTCTCGGTTCCCCGACCCTCAAGACGATGTCTGAGCTCACTCATAGAAGGAGGTGCAATGAAAATCATTACAGCATCGGGCATTTTCTCATAGACCTGTTTTGCGCCCTGAACCTCAATGTCCAAAAGCACATTCATACCGCTCTGAAGTTTCTCTTCAACATAAGCTCTGGGAGTGCCGTAAGAATTGGCAACATACTCTGCATGCTCCAAAAGCTCGTCATTATCCACCATTTCCCTAAATCTGTCAAGGTCTACAAAAAAGTATTCTTTTCCATCTACTTCATTCGGTCTGGGCTTACGCGTAGTTACGGATATGGAAAAGCACACATCAGCCCGCTTCTCCACTGCCTTAAACACAACCGTACTCTTTCCAGCCCCGGAAGGGCCTGAAACGACTATAAGTTTACCTTTTTCACTCATTTGCCTTACCTACTTCCTCTTCAGATTTTTCTTCAAAACGTGCCGCCAATGTATCCGGCGGCAACGCCGATAAGACTACATTACCGCTGTCCATTATTATAACAGATCGGGTACTACGCCCAAAAGAAGCATCAATCAGGAGGCCTTTTTCTCTCACGTCCTGCACCATTCTCTTTATTGGCGCAGACTCCGGGCTCACAATAGAAATAACCCTTTGGGCTGAAATTAGGTTTCCGAAACCTATACCCACCAATTTCACAGGAAAGCCCCCTTACTCTATATTCTGTATCTGCTCCCGAATTTTCTCAATTTCCGATTTCAAATCCACCACCGTATGGGCAATATCTGAATTCTGGCACTTTGAGCCTATGGTGTTTGCTTCGCGGTTAAATTCCTGAATTAAAAAATCTGTTTTTCTACCGATAGGCGATGAGCCGTTCATCATTGTTTCAAGCTGTGACATGTGGCTTCTGAGTCTTACAGTCTCCTCGTCAACAGCTATATGATCGGCAAAAATAGCGGCTTCTGCCAATATTCTGTTCTCATCTATACCGGCAGTATCCAGCACTTCTGACATTTTCTGATAAAGTCTGTTTCTGTAATCCTCAACTGTTTGAGGAGCTTTCTCCTCAACTGTTGAGACAAGAGAATCTATCGTCCCCAGTCTGTTAAGCACATCCTCACGGAGCTTTTCGCCCTCACGAATACGCATATCGTCAAAGTCCCTAAGTGCCTGCTCGGTAATTGAAACAATAGCCTCGCTTATGGCGTCGCTGTCCATATCCTTCTTTTCAAGCTCAAGCACATCAGGAAAACGGCTGACACTCATGGCGCTCATATCGTTTGGAAGCTTATATTCGGCAGCTATATGAGAAATAGCGGCTATATACCCCTTTAAAAGTGCCTCATTCACTTTTACATTCATTTCTCCTGCACCGGATGAGTCAACACTTATAAAAACGTCTACTTTGCCCCGGCTTATATGAGACTGCACAGCAGATTTGACAGCGTCCTCAGCAAACAGGAAGCTTCTTGGCATTCTCACTGAAGTGTCAAGATAGCGGTTATTTACACTTTTAAGCTCAACTGTGATTTCAAGCTCCTGAGCAGTGCCTTTTGCGCTGCCATATCCGGTCATACTCTTAATCATATTTCCTCCGATTTTTCCCCATAGCGAATAATATCAAAAGTAATGGGATTCTTTTCTTTCCATTTCTTATGAGACAAAACAAGAATAATTCCGCCCAAAACAAGCCCTAAAAAGCTTGCGGCTATGCAGAGTCCCTCAGCAGCTCCGCACAGATATGCTATCACATAGCCGGCGAGAAATAGCAGCAGCGGCATTACGTATACCAGCAAAGCAGCGCTAAAAACTCTTGAAGATTTACTGGAAATTACAACGCTGTCTCCCGGCTTTGCATTTATAAGATTTCTGGCCTCAGCCTTAACCTTATCGTCAAATATACAGCTCTCACAGCTGCCGCAGTTACTGCCGCAGGCAGTTGTTCTTGTAGCAACTACCTCCGCCATATCGTTATTTATAATTCTGGTTACTATTGCATCCTGTGTCATATAACTTTATGCCTTTCTTATTTCTATTGAAACTTTACTGTCTCCAACTGCGCCTGCGCCTGTAACACCGTCTACATAAATTTTTGCATCCGGCATATACGCTCCGACGGAGTCCTTAAAGTCTGTTAAATCCACTACTGCCCTTATATTTTCCGGCTTTATATTTTCAAGCTGTTCCGCTGTACCGCGAATGGTGACATCTATACTTTCCGAAAGGATGTCCACCGCCGTACCGTCAGGGGCGTTAACACATGAAATGTTTTTCACCTTGAAATTTTTTGTCTCAAGTCCAACTATCTCTACTGTCACCGTGGCTTCTGTAATGCCTGTAAGATTTCGCAGATTATTATCCAGCGGTATGGTATAGGTCTCTGAAAATGTGGAACTGAAATCTGTCAAATCAATGGTACCGAGAATTATCTTATTCATACCTGACAGTATTGCGGAATCACCGGCCAGCATAATTGTCTCAGGTTCAACTTTAATTTTGGTATTGGCGCTTGTAGCTCCGGCTCCTTCAACAATATCAACGCCAAGCTTTACATCTTTAATTTCCAATATGGGCAAAGTAGCCTTCACTGTGTCCGTGGAAACACTGATATTTTCCATAGAGCATGGCTCACCCTGAGCGTTCATAAGGCTAAATCCGGTATCAACGGAATAACTCTTCTCCACGGTAACATCCTTACCGAAAGTAACCCATGCATAATCAACATTTTTAAGATATGAGTCAGGACCTACAACTGTAATGGTAGAAGGCTCAAACACCGGTGTTTCCGCTGTTCTGTTAGGAGACAGTGAACCCTCAAATCCGCCTCTCACCTGAACAGTCTTACTATTAAGCTTTGACACCATAAAGTTCACCGTACTCGGCGACTGCCTTATAACCTTAATTCCGCTCTTATCTATACCGTCGGGAAAAGAAACATAGTAAGGCTGAGAAGTATAAGCAGACTGGGTGAGCTTACTCACATCTATCTTTGCCACAAGGTCAGAGGAGGACAGGCTTCCCACTATTCTTCTCGGGCCTTCAAGTTCCACCGTAACGGTGTTTGTGTCCAAATCTGTTATAACAAGGTTTTTGGAATCACGAAGGATGTCATCTCCCTCCAGTTCCACCCGAACCCCGTAAAAGGTTGTCTTCCAAGTCTCTTTGTCTATGTCAGTAATATATAACCATATGGCAATAGAGGCAAGGAGAGATATGACCATCCAGAATGCCCTGCTGTCATATATTCTTTTCATTGGACTTTTCTTCTTCATTCCTGTTCACCTTGAAAAGTTTCTTGAAGTTATTCATAAAGCTGTTGCCTGTATCTTCAGCTTCATCTGCCATCAGCTCTTTATGCAGTATCTTATCCAGCATAGCCGCAGTCAGGTGACGCTTCAGCATACCCTCAATAGCCACTGAAATAGAGCCGGTTTCTTCAGACACTATAACAACCACCGCATCGGACTGCTCGCTTAAACCTATACCCGCTCTGTGGCGCATTCCCAATTCTTTGCTCAGATTTGTACTTTGAGTCAGAGGAAGGACGCAGCCTGCAGCGGCAATTCTGGCATCCCGCATTATCACAGCCCCGTCATGGAGGGGGGCTTTATTAAAGAACAGGTTCTTTATAAGCTCTGCCGTAATATCGGCGTTTACTATTGTTCCTGTGCTCATAATATTTTCAAGGCTTACATTTCTCTCAAATATCATAAGCGCACCCGTACGGGATGCAGACATTTCCGTGCATGCAAGAACCGTCTGGGCAATTGCAGTTTCAAAGGCCGTCCCCGACACCTTGCGCGAAGATGTAAAGCGGCTTCCCATACGCTCTAACAATCGCCTCAGCTCCGGCTGGAACAAAATCAGAAGTGCGATAAGTCCCAGCTCCACGGCCTTACGCAGGATAAAGTTTATCATTGTAAGGTGAAGCAGATCGGATATAAGGAAGATGACAAAAAGCACTACAACACCTTTGGAAAGGTTGTATGAATTAGTCTTTCTTACAAAGTAGATCGCCTTATATATGAGATAGGCAACTATCAGAATATCTATGACATCCGCCACACCTATCGTAAGCATTAAATTGAAGATACGCCTGAACGCGTTGCTGATTGCATCCATAATGTTTCCTCGTTCAAATTTCTTCTGTTGGGCATTTTTTGTGTCCGCATACAATTATCAACATATTATAAAACATTTTTCCGGAAAAGGCAACAAGTCAATAGCATATTGTATTAATTCTTTTTAAACAATTCCTCTCAAAATCCTGCAGCAGCTTTTTACCTGGTCTGCTGAAATGAAGGGAGAAAAGCTAAAACGCACTGTCCCTGTGTCTATTGTACCGGCACTTTTGTGTGCAAGTGGAGCACAATGCAGTCCGCTTCTCACACATATATCTCTCTCGTAAAGCTTTTCTGCCAGACTTTCGCAGTCTGTATTACGTTTTCTCAGTGAAATAACTCCGCTCTGATTGTGGCTGTCACCGGTAAAAAGCTCATAGTCTGAACCGGCAAGGCTTTTTTTCATAATCCTAAGCAGCTTTTTTTCATGACTTAAAATATTTTCAGTCCCCTTTAGCTTTACGAATTCTATTCCTGCCCTAAGTCCCGCAATACCACATACATTATGAGTTCCCGCCTCCAGTCGGTCAGGCAGGTAATCCGGCATAAACTCTGATATGCTGTCTGAGCCGGAACCGCCCTCAATCAATGTTTTTCCTTCTTCACCGCAAAGAAGTATTCCTGTACCCTGCGGGCCGAAAAGTCCCTTGTGTCCGGGCATTGCTATAAATGCGGCGCCCAGTTTTTTCATGTCCACCGGCAAAATACCGGCAGACTGAGATGCGTCCACTATAAGGGGAACTGAATATTCCCGGCAAAGTTCCGCCACCTCATATATGGGTAGAATATACCCAAAAACATTTGAAACATGGGTGCAGACTACAAGTTCCATTCCTGAAATTTTTCTCTCAAAGTCTCTAAGCAGGTTTTCGGAATCAAAAAGCTCCCTGCCTGCTACGGTTACATCTGCACCCACGGCTTTAAGCGGTCGCACAACGGAATTATGCTCAAATCCTGATATAAGCACTCTGCTTCCTTGGTGAGCCATGCTCTTAATGGCAATATTCAATCCGTGGGTTGCATTCATCGTAAAGACAACCCGCTCAGGCTCATCCACATTAAAAAGTCCGGCCGCCGCTTCCCTGCAGTTATACACTTCATTTGCCGCCGCCATAGCCGGTCTGTGTGCGCCTCTGCCAGGGCTTGCCATACTTTTAATAGCTTTGTTGACTGCTGCGGAAACAGCAGGTGGTTTTATCAGAGTAGTAGCTGCATTGTCCAAATATATCATGTTATAAACTCCTCATACTCTCCGTCATTTTCACGCTTATACATTTTTCCCCTTAGAAGTCCGTTGTTTTTTAAAAGAAGAACCGCTCTATCAAAATTCCGGTGCAGACTTATGGCATATCCGCAGCCTCCGGTAAGAAGACTCTGTGGTGCTTTTACCACTGCAGCGCTTATTCCTGCACGATTTAAAACCCGCTCAGCTCGCTGGGCATAGGTTAGAGAACGGCACATTATAAGATACTGTTTCATATATTGCTCCAATCAGCCATAAAGCTAAGATATAAATTTTGGATATAAAAAATCCGCAGAGCATACCATGCTCTGCGGATACTATATTATTTTCCGCTTCCGGCATAGACATACTACATTCTATTCTATGCCGGAATTCGGTTAAGGTAATCTATTGTTTCTCTATAAGCACAACTGCATGGGCTGAAATACCTTTACCCTCACCGGTGAAACCCATTTTTTCTTCAGTAGTCGCTTTTACGCTCACATCTTCTAATCTTGCGTTCATAGCCTCAGCCAGCCTTTCCCTCATCTTAATTATATAGGGAGAGAGTTTAGGTTTCTGAGCTATAACAGTGCAATCGGCATTGCACAGTACATATCCATTTTCGCACAGTATAGCACATACTTTCTTTAAAAGTTCTATACTGTCAGCCCCGCTGTACGCCGGATCATTATCAGGGAAAAGCTTGCCTATATCGCCGAGAGCCGCCGCTCCAAGCAGAGCATCCATGAGAGCGTGGGTCAGAACATCCGCATCGGAATGGCCCAAAAGTCCCATCTGGTACGGGATCTCAACACCGCCCAATATCAGTTTTCTTCCCTCCACCAGCTTATGTACATCATACCCGTGTCCTATTCTCAATTAAGGTCACCCCTGTTTCTGAGTATGGCCTCAGCTATAAAGAAATCTCTGGGCGTTGTCAGCTTTATATTATCCTCGTCACCTGTGACCGTATGGGTTTTAACTCCCATCATATCCATAGCAGAGCAATCATCAGTAAGTGTGAGCTTATCTGTTACGGCTTTAGTCAAAGCGCCCTTTATAAGCTCGGCATTAAATACCTGAGGAGTCTGTACACGCACAACGGCATCTCTGTCCACCGGTTCAATAATTACGCCGTTTTCGTCCACTTTTTTAAGAGTATCCGTAATTTTAAGGATAGGTACGGCAGACAAAAAGTCTCTTGCCGCATAAACAGTGCGCTTTATAATCAGGTCTGTTACAAGGGGTCTTGCACCGTCATGTATAGCCACCAGCTTTGCCTTTGGATTAATTTCAGAAACACCCGCCAGAGCTGATTCCATTCTTGTAGCTCCCCCGCATACAACTTTTGCAACTTTTGAAATGTCAAATTCTTTGCACGCCTGGGCGATCTCCTCAATCCTATCCACCCTTGTTACTACAATTATTTCATCTACAAGGTTGGAATTCTGAAAAGCCCTAAGGGTTCTTACAAGTACAGGCATACCGCCTAAGTTTGCCATTATTTTGTCGCTGCCCATACGCTTTGAACTGCCCGCTGCAACTATAACGGCGGAGCAGTGAGGAGTCTCGTCTTTTTTCCTGAACAGTTTACTTAAACCCATTGTCATTCCCCTCTCATGCTTTAAGTTGTCTCTTCCTGTAAAAGTTCATCATACCGTCCTGCATATCGTCAATGTACTTGAGCATTTTACCCGCTCCGTAGGCGGCGCATGATACAGCGTCATCCACTACAACGGTTCTGATTCCCGTGCTGCGCTCAATCAACCTGTCAATGCCGTAAATCAGGCTTCCGCCGCCGGACATGATAATTCCGTTTTTGTCCAAATCACCTATAAGCTGGGGAGGTGTTTTCTCCAGCACCGTGTGTATAGCTTCGAGAATATAGTTCATAGGCTCAACGAATGCTTCTATAAGCTCATTTGCGCTTATTTCCACAGTCTTAGGCAGACCGTTTGCAAGGTTTCTGCCTTTTATCTCCTCAACACCTATATCAGGGCGCTGAATAATACATCCTATATTTCTTTTCAGCTCCTCAGCTGCGGAAAGTCCCACCAGCATATTGTATTTATTGCGAATATATTTAACTATTGCCTCGTCAAAACTGACACCTGCCACCTTTACCGATTCACATTCCACAACACCGCCGGCCGAGACAACCGCAACGTCTGTTGTGCCGCCGCCTATATCTATTATCATATGACCGTCAGGCTTTGAGATGTCGATGCCTGCGCCAAGAGCGGTAGCCACGGCAGTCTCCAAAAGATAGACCTTTCTGGCGCCGGCTTCAATGGCAGCGTCAATTACCGCCCTCTCTTCAACACCTGATATACTGCTTGGAACGCAGCACAGAATACGGGGTTTAAAAAAGCTGAATGAGGTTATTCTGCTCACAAGCTCTCTCAGCATTTGAGCCGCTATCTCATAGTCGGAAATAACGCCGTTTCTAATCGGGTGTATATCAACAATATTGGCCGGTGTGCGCCCCAGCATTTTTTGTGCGTCTTGACCTACCTTTAAAATTTTACCGCTGAATTTGTCTACGGCCACAACGGTAGGCTCTCTGGTTACCACGCCTTTGCCCTGCTCAAAAAGCATGGTGGAGGCTGTACCCATATCGACCGCTATATCTCTCTCAACTAAGAGCATATTCATTCACCTCAAAAATTATACTTAGTTTTTACCGCCTGCCACAGCTCCCGCCATGATTTCAGCCGCTCCGCATTTGCGGAGAATTCCGGCACACTCTGAGAGAGTGGCTCCTGTAGTAATTATATCATCTATAATAAGTATTCGCTTTCCTTCTGTAATTTCGGGCTTTAAAGCCCTGTAAACGCCTTTCACATTTGCCTTTCTATTTTCGGCGTTTCCCGTCCCCGACTGTGCCGGGTTGTTTACCGTTTTTTCAATTAACTTTTCGCATTTTACACCCATGCGTATTGCAAGATTCTCCGCAATAAGTCTTGCCTGATCGTAACCTCTTTTACGGCAGCGCTTTTTGCTTAAAGGTACCCAAGTGATAATATCGCAGGAAATTTCCATTTCGTCAATAGCTTTTGCAAGAAACTCTCCATAAATTTGTGCGTAAGCTCTAAATCCTTTAAATTTATAGCGTAAAAGAGAGTCCCTGACATAGTTTTCATAATAAAAGGGGCACACAACTTTTTTAACATAGGGGATTTTAATATTAAGTACCGGCTCTCTCCTCATGGGCAGTACGTCCATGCATTTACCGCACACCTTCTCGCCGTTTTCCGTAAATCGGCGGCAGAAAGCGCAGCGTGTAGGGTATAAAAGCTCCAGAATATAATCCTGTATCTTCATTATTGCGCACCACAGAGTTTTTTAATCCTAAGCCGCAGTGCTGAATAGCGGTTTGAGACCCGATAGTTATCTATCATCTGGTATGCTGTTCTGTCGTCCCCTACCATTATCATAAGTTCCTTAGCTCTGGTTACTGCCGTATACAGCACTCCTCTTGTCATAAGTAACTGAGAACCGGGGTTAAGAGCAAGAATTACCGCCCTGTACTCACTGCCCTGAGATTTATGAACCGTCATTGCCCATGCGTGCTCAAGTTCTGTTAAAAGCTCAAAGCCGTAGGTAGCTGTTTTCCCGTCAAAATCCAGTTTCATAGTCTCGGTTTCTTTGTCTATGGACCTTATAATTCCTATGTCTCCGTTAAAAATACCGTTTCCACGCTCTCTTCCGTTTGCGCTCTCCCAGCTTATATCATAGTTATTGCGTATCTGCATAATCCTGTCTCCCTCACGAAAGACAAAATCACCAAAGAGTTTTTCCTTTTTATCCCTTGACGGAGGATTCAAAACAGCCTGTAATCTCTTATTAAGATTTATTGTTCCAAGCTCACCCTTTCTCCCCGGTGACAATACCTGAATGTCCTCAGACGGTATGTGCATTTTAAGGGGCAGGCGTCTGGTGCAAAGCTCTAAAATAGTGTCAACCGCACTTTCGGCGGAAAGCCGGCGCAGTCTGAAAAAGTCACCGGTATTTTCCGATAAATCCGGGTGCTCCCCCCGATTAATCATGTGGGCATTACGGATTATTTTACTTCCTTCATTCTGGCGGAAAATCTCTGTAAGCCTTACAGTCGGCACGACCCCGCTCCGTATTACAGCTGAAAAAACCTTTCCCGGTCCTACTGAGGGAAGCTGATCTGCATCACCGACCATCACAAGTCTTGCATCGGTGGGCATTGCCTTTAAAAGAGCATCCATAAGCGATATATCAACCATGGAACACTCATCTAAAATAACGGCTCCGCATTCAAGCTGGTCATTATCGTTTTTTGTAAAGACAAGCTTTTCTCCGTCCTCATCATATTTGGCTTCAAGCAGCCTATGTACTGTGGATGCGTCTCGTCCGGAGAGTTCACTCATGCGCTTTGCCGCTCTCCCTGTGGGAGCCGCCAGAAGAGTTTTTATTCTTAGCCTGTCGAACATCTCCAGAATAGCCCTTATAACAGTGGTTTTGCCTGTACCCGGACCGCCGGTTATTACTACTATCTGGTTTTCCAGTGCGAGCCGAAGCGTTTCCTTTTGCTTCTCTGCATAGCTTATATGCTGTCGTTCCTCAAGAGTCTCAATCAGCTTATTCACATCAATGTTTTCCGGTATTTTGTTCATGCACATGTGAGAAATACGTTCAGCTGCATCCTTTTCCGCCTCGTAAAGTTCAGGCAGATAGCAGGCTCTGCACCCGCCTATCTCTTCATATTCAAGCTGCCGAGACTCAACCAGCCGCTCTATGCTCTCTAAAGCCGTGTCTTCATCAACACCTATTAGCTGGGCTGTTGCTGAAGCAAGTTTTTCTTTCGGAATAAAGCAGTGCCCGTTTCCTGTGTTATATTTTAGCTCAAAGAGCACTGCGGCATCAATTCTGCTGGGGCTGAAACTGTCAAAGCCCATTTCCAATGCTAATTTATCTGCCTCGGCAAAGCTTCCCCCTATATGGGCGGCAGCTATTATATATGGGTTGTTTCTCAATACTTCAAGGGCATCGCTGCCGTAATATTTATACATGCGCATGGCAAGCACAGGCCTTAGGCC